>CAIZGT010000150.1 GCA_903932545.1 uncultured Rhodospirillales bacterium | reverse complement strand
TGCGCCAGCATCGGCCCGGCGATCACGTCACCGATGGCGTAGATGCCCGCAACATTGGTTGCGAAATGCCCGTTGGTCACCACGCGGCCACGCGGATCGGTCTCTACGCCCACCGTCGCAAGGCCGAGGCCTTCGGTGTAAGCGCGGCGACCAATGGCGAGCAGCACCACGTCAGCCGTGATGGTTTCAACATCACCGCCCTTGGCGGGTTCAACGTTGAGCACCACACCGGCGTCAGTTTTCGTCGCACCCGTGACCTTATGGCCGAGCTTGAAGGTGAAGCCCTGCTTGGCCAACACACGTTCAAAATTCTTGGCAATTTCAGCATCGTTGCCAGGGATCAGGCGATCAAGGAATTCAATCACCGTTACCTTCGCGCCCAAACGCCCCCAAACCGAGCCGAGTTCGAGGCCGATGACACCGCCGCCGATGACCACCAGATGCCCAGGAACCTTTTCAAGTTCCAACGCGCCGGTGGAGGTGACGATCACCTTCTCATCAACATCCACGCCCGGCAGGGGCATCGATTCGGACCCGGTGGCGATGACGATGTTCTTCGCCAAATATTCGGTGCCATCCACACTAACTTTACCGGCGGCGGTAATCACGCCAGCACCTTTGAGCCATGTGACCTTGTTCTTCTTGAACAGGAATTCCACACCCTTGGTGTTGGCACCGACAACTTCACCCTTGCGGGCCTGCATGCGTGCGAGGTCGAGCTTCACATCCGAGACCAACACGCCATGATCGGCGAGATGATGCTTGGCTTCGTCGAAGCTCTCTGACGATTGCAGCAATGCCTTGGACGGTATGCAGCCGACATTGAGGCAGGTGCCCCCGAGCGTGGCGCGCTTCTCAACGCACGCCACCTTCATGCCGAGCTGCGCCGCACGGATAGCGCACACATAACCGCCGGGGCCGGAGCCGATGACGATCAGATCGAATTGGTCAGCCATGTTTGCGGCTCCTTACAGGTCGAGCAGCAGGCGACGTGGGTCTTCAATATTCTCTTTGACGCGCACCAAGAACGTCACCGCCTCTTTCCCGTCGATGATGCGGTGATCGTAGGAGAGCGCCAGATACATCATCGGGCGAATTTCCACCTTGCCACCGATGGCCACCGGGCGTTCCTGGATTTTGTGCATGCCCAAGATCGCAGATTGCGGTGCATTCAGAATCGGGGTGGACATCAGTGAGCCATAGACGCCACCGTTGGTGATGGTGAAGGTGCCGCCGGAAAGTTCCTCAATCTTGAGCTGACCATCACGTGCGCGACGACCAAAATCGCCAATCGCCTTTTCAATCTCAGCAAAACCCATGCTGTCCGCATGGCGCACAACCGGCACCACAAGGCCGTTCGCGCCGCCAACGGCAATGCCCATGTGGACATGGTTGCGATAGACGATATCGTCACCGTCGATCTCGGCATTCACTGCCGGAAGCTCTTTCAAAGCGGCAACGCAGGCACGAACGAAGAAGGACATGAAGCCGAGGCGCACGCCTTTGTGCTTCTTCTCAAACGCGTCTTT
>CAIZGT010000149.1 GCA_903932545.1 uncultured Rhodospirillales bacterium | reverse complement strand
TCTGTCAATGTCTGCAAACGCGAGGCAGCGGTACTGCCCGCAGAAAGGCAACTTGCCCATGCCTGCGCACGCGTTGCACATTTTTTTATCCAACCGCGTTTATATGGGCGGATTTTAACCCTTCTTGGGCAAAATAGGTGGTGCGCCCCGCGATGCAATCAGGACAGAATGATGACAAGAGGGGAGCGTCGCTTCGTACTGCATAGGTCCAATTCACAAGGTTGGCCTATCAACGGGGTGATGGGATACCATCTAAGACTACAGGCACTGCACAGAAGTGTGGGCCGGGTGGCCTAAATGCCGAATTGGTGACCGTGCCGTGCTGGTCTCCATTGCTACATGATTTCATTCTCGCCGAACCTCAGGAGCGTTGATCCCATGCTCTCCCGCAATTTAGAACAGACGCTCCACCGCGCTTTGTCCCTCGCTTCTGAGCGTCGGCACGAATACGCCACATTGGAACATCTATTGCTCGGCTTGGCCGACGACACCGATGCGGCCACCGTGCTGCGCGCATGTGGCGTTGATCTCGACAAGCTGCGCCATGATTTGACCGAGTTTCTGGACAAGGAACTTTCTGGTCTCGCCACTGAGCGCCCTGGCGATCCGAAACCAACCGCAGGCTTTCAACGCGTGGTGCAGCGCGCCGCCATTCATGTGCAGTCTTCCGGCAAGGAAGAAGTCACAGGCGCGAATGTGCTGGTGGCGTTGTTCAGTGAACGCGAAAGCCACGCCGTATATTTCCTGCAAGCACAGGATATGACGCGACTCGACGCGGTGAACTTCATCAGCCACGGCATCGCCAAAGCTCCTGGCCGCTCGGCGCCGCGCCCGGTTCAGGGTTCCGGTCCGCAGAGCGAGCAGCCGCAGGAAGGTGAGCGCGAGGAGAAATCCGCCAAGCGTGGCCAGGATGCGTTGTCCACCTACTGCGTGAACCTCAACAAAAAAGCGATGAGCGGCAAGATTGATCCGCTGATCGGGCGCGATCATGAGATTGAACGCACGATCCAGATTTTGTGCCGCCGCACCAAGAATAACCCGCTTTATGTGGGTGATCCTGGCGTGGGAAAAACCGCCATCGCTGAAGGTTTGGGCAAGCGCATCGTTGAAGGTGACGTGCCTGAAGTGCTGCTGAAATCGACCATCTTCTCGCTCGACATGGGCGCTCTGCTGGCTGGCACGCGCTATCGTGGTGATTTCGAGGAGCGTCTGAAGGCAGTGGTAACCGAGCTGGAAGCCCAGCCGAACGCCATTTTGTTCATCGACGAAATCCACACCGTTATTGGTGCAGGTGCCACGTCCGGCGGGGCGATGGATGCGTCCAACCTGCTCAAGCCAGCTTTGGCCGCGGGCACGCTGCGCTGCATCGGCAGCACGACGTATAAGGAATTCCGCACCTATTTCGAAAAAGACCGTGCCTTGGTGCGGCGCTTCCAGAAGATCGACGTCAATGAGCCGTCGGTTGAGGATACGATTAAAATTCTGCGTGGGCTGAAGGCGAACTACGAAAAGCACCACAAGGTTCGCTACACCGATGAAGCAATCCGCGCAGCGGTTGAGCTGTCGGCGAAATACATCCACGACCGCAAACTGCCAGATAAAGCCATCGACGTGATCGACGAGGTGGGCGCCTCGCGGATGCTTCAGCCGGAAGGCAAGCGCCGCAAGACCGTCACCTTGCGCGATGTGGAAGAGATCGTGGC
>CAIZGT010000148.1 GCA_903932545.1 uncultured Rhodospirillales bacterium | reverse complement strand
CCGCCCAAACCAACCCAACCCGCAATCCAGGTTCAAGCCTTCGCAATACGTCTGTCCAGAACAGCGTCGGTTCCGGCTCTGAACACAGATAGGGCGTCTCACCCGGCACCGTCTCCAAGGTTGTGCCGAACACCCGCGCCAAGCTGATCAGCGGGCAATGGATGTCAAAGTCTGGCAATAGATCGTCATGCGTGATCACGGTCACCACGCTTGGCATGCTCATTCGAACCAATCGCGCCACCGTGGACTGCACCCGCAAAGTCACGCGCGCACCAAGTGCCACCACCATCGGCACATACCGGATGAATTGCAGCGTGTCGCCAAACCCGCCTTCGTCCCACAACAGAATGTGGCGACCATAAACATTCTCGCCGCTCCACATCGCGCTGAGAATGTTGTGCGGTGAGACCTCCCACCGCGCTTCAAACTCCTCAAACCCCCGTGCCAGATCACCTGCCATCAATCGCGCCATCGCGCGATTGGCCCGCACTTGGGGGTTCTCCGGCGCCAGCGCCACCGCCGCGTCATGCGCCTCCAAAGCTTGCGGCATCGCGCCCATCTCATTGAGTGCCACGCCCAAATTGGTGAATGCATGTGCATTGCTAGGGCAAGCTCGTAGCGCTGCCACATAAGTCGGGATCGCTTCGCCATAGCGCGATTGGCGATGCAAAGCAGTGCCCAAATTGGCTAACGCAGCCCAATGCCCAGCATTCTGCGCCAGCGCGGCATGGGCCATGGCTTCCGCCTCAGCATAGCGCTCAACACCATTTAAGCTTGCTGCCTGATCAGACAGCCGATCCGCCAATCCTGACATTTCGTATCTCCGCCACCCAGGCCTGCGGCACGATGGCGGAGATACGTTAATTTCTGCCTAAAGCCGCCGGTTTAGGCGATGGCCGGCTGCTTGCGATTGCGTACGCCAATCGCCGCAAAAGCCGCGATGATGCAAGCGATTCCGGCCGCAGTGAACGCCGGGAAATATGAGCCGCTGCCATCACGCACCATCGCCCCTGCCGTCGATGCCACCGCCGCCCCCAATTGATGCGCGGCAAATGCCCAGCCAAACACCATGGGTCCCTTGTCGCGCCCGAAATGCTGGGTGGCCAACCGTACCGTCGGCGGCACGGTTGCAATCCAATCCAGTCCATAGAACACCGCAAATAGGCTCAGCCCGAAGAACGAGAAATCTGAATATGGCAGCGCCAACAGGCTCAATCCGCGCAGGCCATAATACATGAACAACAATTTGCGGGCATCGAAGCGATCAGTCAGCCAGCCGGAGCCAATGGTGCCAACAAAGTCGAAGGCCCCCATCATCGCCAACACGCCAGCGGCTGCCACCTCTTCCATTCCCAAATCGTGGCAAAGTGGAATAAAATGGTTCTGAATCAGTCCGTTGGTCGAAAGTCCACACACAAAAAACGTGCCGAACAGCATCCAGAACACTGGGGAGCCAGATGCCTCCGCCAAGATGTTCAGGCTCGCCGCAAATGGGTTGCCCGTTGGGCGCATCGGCAATGGCAGAACCTTGGTCTCGCCATAAGGTGCAAGCCCTAACAATGCCGGGAACTCCCGACCGAGCAGCAGCATGAGCAGCCAGGCGACACAACAGGCAAACGTCGCCGGCACCACCGCCAAGCGCCAACCAATCGTCTCCGCGAGCCAGGCGGCCAACGGTAGAAACAGCAATTGCCCCGTTGCATTCGCCGCCGTCAGCAATCCCATCACCAAGCCGCGCTGCGCTGTAAACCAACGATTGGCAATCGTGGCCCCAAGCACCAGTGCCGTCAGCCCCGTCCCGAGGCCCACCATCACGCCCCACGTCAGCCAAAGCATCCACAACTCGCGCATCTGCGTTGCTAGAGCGACGCCGCTTACGATCAACAGCAGGGCAAATCCGATCACCTTCACCACGCCATAGCGCGCCATAAAAGCTGCCGCGAATGGGGCCGTAATGCCGAATAATGCTAAACGGAGGCTGAGTGGCCCGGCTATTTGGCTGGCTGTCCAGCCAAATTCGGATTTCAGCGGTAAGATCAGAACGCCAACCAATCCCATCACCGAGGCGGTGGACACCGAGATGAGGAATGTCAGCCCAACCATAACCCAGCCGTAATGGATTCCACGTCTTGCGAGATGTGCCGCCAATGTTTCAGCAAGCATAACTTTCCCCTCTCGCGCTATGCGCAAAGCCCCGGAATTG
>CAIZGT010000147.1 GCA_903932545.1 uncultured Rhodospirillales bacterium | reverse complement strand
TGCCGCGTGTTGGGTGCTCCAAGCGTGCCAGCACTTCAAGTGAAACCGGGGCCCCGGTTTTCAGGCTCACCACGGGTTGGTAGCGCACGATGATGCGAGACGCGTCCAACGCCTCTTGCAACTCGGCCACACTTGGTCGCGGATGATCAGTTTTGCGGCGCGAACGGCCACGGCGCTCAGACAACACGCGGCCAAGCCATTCTGGCGACGGCTCAGAGACGAAGGTTGCGGCCTTCATCAGCAAGGTTTTGTCCAGCAACGCAGGCTCACCCAGCAGCACCAGAACCACCCCGAATGACTGCCCCACGGTCAAATCCAGCAGGTCTGGCAACATCTTGCCCGCCGCGTTGGGTTGCAGTAGCAGGTGAGATACCGGCGGATGGCCGCCGGAAAGCAGCGGCACCACCTCTTCCGCCGTCTGCGCCACATGCACACGTTCCAGCCCGATCAGGTCGGCTTCAGCGCGCACAGCCGCAATCCACTCAGGATCGTGGCCCAACATCACAACATTGAGTTCCGGACGGAACGGGTGATCTAATCCTGGCATCTGCCTCTATACCACGCGCGGCGTAGAAAACTGCAAACGCCAGTCAACCACCGGCCTATGTGCCGCAGAAATCATCATCACCCTAAGAAGCCCCGTTGTAACGGTTAACGACTGACAACTGGACTCATGGCCGACGCGCCCAGCCGGGCCGTTCCCCATCCTCAGTCCCCCCATCAGGACTGCATTAGCCCTAGCTTCACGCAAACTAAAGGATAGTTTTGTCGCGTTGCGTTGCGCTGCGCCGGCCGAGGATGGAACCCGCGCCAATGCAACGCAATATGACGCTCGTGTTATCAAAAGTGAACCAGCAAAACGATAAATTGCGCAAACGCCGTCAGGCAGTTTTGTTTGCCACTGGCTGAGCCTCGCGCCGAAGCTGCTTTTCGCCCAAAAACAGCAGGATCGGCGCAGCGATAAAGATCGACGAGGCGGTGCCCACCACGATGCCGAACAGCATCGTCCAGGCGAAACCTGACAATGACGAGCCGCCGAACAGCGCCAGCGGCAAGCTCGCGAGGAACAACGTCATTGAGGTGCCGAGCGTGCGGTTCAGCGTCTCGTTGATCGACAAGTCTATCAACTCACGCAGCGGCATAGATTTATATTTCCGCAGATTTTCGCGCATGCGGTCATACACCACCACCTTGTCGTTGGTGGAGTAGCCGATCACAGTCAGAATCGCGCCGACCATCACCAGATCGAAGTCAAACCGTGTGAGGGCGAGGAAGCCGATGGCTTTGGTGACATCCAAGATCAGCGTGACCACGGCCCCCACCGCAAACTGCCACTCAAAGCGAAACCAAATATAGAGCAAAATCATTAGCAGGCTCAGGCCGAGGGCCAGCATACCATCTTCGAACAACTCAGCGGAGACCGATGCGCCCACCGCGTCGGTGCGCATGATTTTGCTGCCCGGCTGGGACTTATCAAGCGCATCACGCACTTTGGCGACCACTTGCTGAGTTCCGGCCTCGGTGGGCTGGGCTTCGAGATGGATTGCCACATCCTGCTCGGTGCCGAAACGCTGCACTTGCGGCTCATGCAGCCCGGCGCTGGTGAGGGCTGCCCGGATGGCGTTGAAATCGGCAGGAGCGGGGGTGCGAACCTCCATCACAATCCCGCCTTTGAAGTCGATGCCGTAGTTCAGGCCGGGGGTGAAGAACAGCACCACCGAGATGGAGGAGATAATCGCCGAAAGGATCACACCGGCGAAGCGGCCGCGCATGAAGTGGAAACTCGTGCCGTCTTTGACCAGACGGAAGGCGGGGCGGAGGAACATCTGGGTGCGCGTCCTTAAACCGGCAGCACTTGGGGGCGGCGCTTGATAAACCAGCGCACCATGAACAGGCGCGTCAGCATCGTGGCGGTGAACAACGAGGTGACAATCCCAACCGTGATAGTCACCGCAAAGCCGCGCACCGGGCCAGCGCCGAAGAAGAACAGCATCACATGGGCGAGGAACGCTGTCGCGTTGCTGTCCACGATGGTGGCGAAGGCACGCTGAAAGCCATGCTCCATGGATGACAACGCGGTGCGACCATGGCTCTGCTCTTCACGGATGCGCTCGTTAATCAGAATGTTGGCATCCACCGCCATGCCGAGGGTGAGCAGAATGCCCGCCATGCCGGGCAGCGTGAGCGTTGCCTCGAACAGTGACAGGATTGCCATCATCAGGATAAGGTTGAACATCAGCGCGATATTCGCAAACCAGCCGAACAGGCCATAAAATACGCCCATGTAGGCCATCACGAAAAACAACCCGGCCGCCAGTGCAATGGCACCGGCCTTGATCGAGTCTGCGCCAAGCTCCGGCCCCACACTGCGCTCTTCCACCACGGTGAGTGGGGCTGGCAGCGCACCGGCGCGCAGCAGCACCGACAGGTCGGTGGCCGAGGCCGCATCAAACCGACCGGAAATCTGGCCGCGACCAGCCGTGATCGGCTCGCGGATCACCGGAGCCGAGATCACCTTGTCATCCAGCACAATGGCAAACGCGTGGCCAACATTCTTGGTGGACACATCGGCGAAGCGGCGGGTGCCAATGCTGTCGAAGGTGAAATTGACCACCCATTCGCCGTTCTGGCTATTTTGCCCAGCGCGGGCATCGGTCAGGTTGGCACCATCCACCTCCACCCGGCGGCGCACGGCGATTTTTTGGCCTGCGGTGTTCTCCAGCGGCAAGAAATCCACGCCCGGCGGCGCCACCGGGGCTGCGGTGTTGGCGGTCTCATCGGTGAGGCGGAAAGTCATCCGCGCGGTTTTGCCGAGGAGCTGTTTGATTCGGTTAGGGTCTTCCACGCCGGGAAGTTGCACGATGATGCGGCTGTCACCCTGGCGCGAGATCAGCGGATCGACCACGCCGGTCTCATCAATACGGCGGCGCACGATTTCGATGGACTGCACGACCGCTTGCGTCGCGCGCTCTTTCAGACCGGGCAGCGACAGCGTGGCCGTCAGAGTGCTGCCGTCTGCGGTGTAGTCGAAATCGTTCAGATTGTTGGCATTCACGCCCAGCGGCGCGATGGCGGCGCGGGCGGCGTCGATCTGAGACGCATCAGCAAGCCGAACCATGATGCGCTTGTTGGCGGCGTCTGGGGTGACGACGTAGCGGTCAATCTTGGCCGTCCGCAATGCGGTGCGCGACGCATCGGCCACCGAGTCAAGGCGCTCTTTGATCACGCTCGCCATATCGACTTCAAGCAGCAGATACGATCCACCGCGCAAATCGAGCCCCAGATGAATGCTGTGCCACGGCAGCCAACTCACCGGCGCGGTGAAGGCGTTCGGCAGGCAAAGCAGGGCGCCGAGCAGACAGGCACCGAGCACGAGCGCGGTCTTGAGGCGGCTGAAATACATCATAAGGCGGAAGCGGCTCCGGTCTGATGGCACCTCGCAGTCGGGGGAGGGGCCGAGTTCGCGCAGAAAGACCAGAAAGTTGGGGTTGGCGCAATGGTGGGGGATCGCGGTAGAGCAGGGTGTGGGTGTTATACGTGCCGATGCCGCCCCTTAACGGTTGAAGTTGCTGAGCGCGTGCGCGCGCCTGCTATTGCCTCGTCCATATCACCGCGCCATGCAGGACCGTGCCCTGTGAGAAGTGCGACACGCCCCATTCCAGCCAACTGATTAAGTGACCGCTGTGCTTGATGCGAGCAACTATTCAAGCCGCTTGCGGCGAGCTGCGGTGTATCGCCAGTACCACGTAAAATATTTCGGGTTATCAAGGCATCACCTGCCAGAATAATCGGCGTGGCAGCAAGACGCAGCACAATCTGGCCGGGTGTGTGCCCTGGTGTGTGGATAATTGTGGGACGGCCGGGGACATCAAGCCGGACACCATCGGTGACCGTTTGCACCCGCGCAATTGGCGGCATAACGAAAATCCCATTGCGGGTTGCATGGGTGAGCATTCCGGCCACGTAGGGGTGCCAAGCATTTATGAGCAGGGTTGCCCAAGGCAATTGCAATTGCCGTTGTGCAGCTTTTGCGTCTGCTTCGTGTACATACACTGGCGCGCCGGTTTCGCGACGCAATCGCTCGATAAAGCCCATATGATCGGCGTGAGCGTGCGTGAGAATGATCGCTTCCACGTCCTGCAACTGCCGCCCAATTGCCATTAGGCCGCGGCGAAACACGTTGTAGTGTCGGGGGAAGCCCGCATCGACCAATGTGATGCGCCCGGCTTCCTCGATCACATACCAGTTAAATGGACCTGTATCGAAGCGATAGACGCTTGCGCCTTCGCTGAGCGGAAAAGTCTCAAAATCGAGGCCGGTTGTCATTGGTAATGTTTGTTGAATGGCGTTGGGGTCCGGTGGAAGCGTCATCTGGGTTGTCCTTGGGTGTTGGATCGAGAAGGTTGCGCAAAACTGATGGGAGTGTGGCAACGAGATGCAATTGGTTCTATGGTCCAGATGACCGAATAATTGTCTGGAACGACTGGATTGGTGGCCAAGAACCCTTTTGATGAAGCTCTGGATGATCTGCGGATCTCCGGCTCGGTGCTGCTGCACGAGGCCTATTCGGCTGAATGGGCGATCGACGTGCCGGATGAGCGTGAATTGCGGTCTTTGCTCGGCCTTAGTGGGGGCCAGCGTGTGCTGCCGTTTCATCTCGTGCGCCAAGGCAGACTCGATCTTACGTTGCAACAAGGTGACGCGCTGCAACTGGGTGCCCTGGATTTGTCGATCCTGTTTGGTGGCAGTGCGCACCGGTTGTCGTTTGGTCAGACCACGCGGGTGGTCCCGCTGCGCGATATTCTGAACGGCCAAGGGCCGGAACCAGCCGAACCGGGCACGCAGCAGACAACCGAATTGATCTGTGGCGCGTTCATGTTGCGATCTGCGCCGCTTAATCCGCTGATGGGTGCACTGCCGCCTGCCTTTAAAGTGTCGGCCGGGGACCAAAGTAATGCCGCAACCTTAACAGGTGTTTCCGCCTTACTTACGGTCGAAATCGACCGTCAATCTCGTGACAGCTTCACGGCGCAACGTCTTTTAGAGGTGCTTTTTGCAGAAGCGCTTCGGGCCTACCAGCGTGCAACGTTGGCAACAGCGCCTGGGTGGTTCAGAGGCTTGGCTGATCCAAAAATCGCTCAGGCCATACAGTATATCCACGCGCGGCCCAGCGCGCGGTTTGATGTGGCGACATTGGCAGATAGCGTAGCGCTGTCGCCGTCACGTTTCGCCGCACGGTTTCGAACCGTAATGGGAGAGAGTGTGATGGAGTATGCAGGCCGATGGCGCACGAATATTGCGTGTCGGATGCTGGTCGAGACAGATGCTTCGCTTGGGAGCATTGGCCATATGGTGGGCTACACAACTGACGCTGCTTTCAGCAAGGCGTTCAAAGCCCGGCTTGGCGTGGCGCCAGCGCGTTGGCGCGCCAAGCAAAAGGCAAAACAAACATAGCAGGGCATGGGTGAGCGGAGCGTCATCCAACGCTGTGATACAGGGTGAAAACGATGGATTGCCCTGCGCCATCCATTCTAAGGGGTTGAGATAACGGCTTTTTATAATGCCGCCCAGAGATTGTGTTGGTGCAACGCGCAAAGATCGTAAGCACGGCGCCTGCAACTAGGAAAAAAAACTGCGAGTGTATTGTTTTAAAACGGTAGCCAAATAAAATTCGACGGCATCACGCGAGAGGTAGGTTCGTGCAAATCTCTGAGCATTTCTTCTAATCGTATTGACAGGAATTTTTCCGTTTTTTTCATGATCTAAGATAGTTTCAATATCACTTATGGATGAAAATGGTAAATAATGAACTCCAGATTGCATTCCGTAATAATAAAATAATATTTTACTATTTTTAAAATTATCGTGATGTTTAAGTAATATGCTGTTGCTTAAAAGCGTATGCACAACACGTGAACATGTTGGGCCATTGCCGTCAATCGAAATCATGAATCGATTCTCAAACTGACTAGACAGAGAAATCCATGATTTTATGAAATATGCCTTACTTTCTAGTATGGACTTCGCCTCGGGTGTTGTGTATTCCACGGCCGCACGAATAGTTATGTCAATTTCACTGTGATTTATCGCTTCTGCGGCCAATTTAAGTCTGGGAGTCTGATCATTGCGAACTATTTCAACAGTTAAACCGCCGCAAGTGCCACTCGAAGCGCCTGCAAAAACTGCACGACGAACTTTTTTTCTATATGGCATCCAGTCCTGTCTATTTTCATACCAATTTTGAGTAAAAAAATCGGGATCAGGCAAAAGTAGATTTCCTGATGTTTCTGATTTCTGAAATACAAAAATGGGTGCATCGTGCTGCACGTCACCTTGATCCCTGACATCATACGCTATTGTAAATGTACCGGAAATCCCGTGTTCTAAGGCAACGCGTTCAACCAAAAATCGATAAGACTCAATTCGAAATTCCATCCACGCTTCATAGGTATAATTTTTTGATTTTTTGCGAATAATCAAAGAATCACCGGTAAAATCCGCGACGATAATATTCTTATCGCTATCATTCAACTCAGCAAATTTTCGCTGTAAGTCGTATTTTTTGGTCCCTGAACTTAACCAGGGTTTCATCTGTGCTTCAGCCCATCCGCTCAAGATTTTCTTATTTTGAGGACGTAGCTGATGCCAGTGATGGGTTGGGCCGCGGCCGAGCCTGCGCAGCAAGGATGGAAATAACCGTTTTAAAGTAGATTTTAGTTGCGCCATCTATCGCCTCGCAGTCACTAAGGAGAAATCAACATAATTAGAAATATTTGTTATATAATATCAATAAAATTATAATATATAAATAATTTGTCAGAATTTATCTGTAGTATTTGCTCTCATCTGACTTCACTCTGCCATATGAAACAACAATGTGCAAGAGGGTGGCAATCGCCGCCAATGTCTTTGC
>CAIZGT010000146.1 GCA_903932545.1 uncultured Rhodospirillales bacterium | reverse complement strand
GGAGATGCTTGCTGAGCATCCCGAGGGCAAGCTGATTGCGGGGGGGCAAAGCTTGCTGGCCTCGCTCAATCTGCGCCTGTCGCAACCGTCTTGTCTGATCGACATCGGACGGCTGCCCGAACTTTGCGGGGTGAGCGTGCAAGGCGGGGTGTTGCGGCTTGGCGCGCTGACGCGGCATGCCGAGGTGATGCACGCGCCCGAGATTGCGGCATATGCGCCGCTGCTGACCCAGGCGATCCAACATGTGGCGCACGCTGCGATCCGCTCGCGCGGCACGATTGGTGGCAGCCTTGCCAATGCTGATCCGGCGGCGGAATTGCCGGCCTGTGTGCTGGCGTTGGATGCGCGAATTGCGACGGTGAGTGGGCGCGGCGCGCGGGTGATCCCAGCGCGGGACTTCTTCACCGGGCTGTTCGAGACGGCGCTGGCCGCCGATGAAATTCTCACGGCCGTTGAGATTGATCTGCCCAAGGCGGGGGCGGTGCATGGCTTTGCCGAACTGGCGCGGCGCAGCGGCGATTACGCCATTGTGGGGCTGGCCGCACAGGGCGTGCTCGCAGATGGGCGGTTCAGCGAATTGCGGCTCGGTTATTTCTCCGTCGGCTCACGCGCGACGCTGGCGCTGAATGCGGCTTCGGTGCTGGTCAAGGGCGGTTCACTCGATCAGGCAGCCGAGGCGTTGGCTATGGATTTGCAGCCGCATGATGATCTGCAAGCCTCGGGGGCGACTCGCTTGCACCTCGCACGCGTGCTGCTCAAGCGCGTGGTCACCTCGATGTCACCGGCACAGGGAATGGCCGCATGATTGATATTTCGTTGACCGTGAACGGTGAAGCCATCACCGCGCGCGTGCTGCCGCGCACGCATTTGGTGGATTTCTTGCGCGAAGAACTGGGCCTTACCGGGGCGCATCTGGGCTGTGAGCACGGCGTGTGCGGTGCCTGCACAGTGCGGCTCGACGGCGCGCTTGTGCGCGGTTGTTTGGTGCTGGCGGTGCAGGCGGATGGCTGCGTGGTGGAGACGGTGGAAGGACTGTCCGACTCGGGTGAGATTGCCGATTTGGCGGCGGCTTTCATCGAGCGCAACGCGCTTCAGTGCGGGTTCTGCACGCCGGGGATGCTGATTGCAGCGCAGGATTTGCTCAAGCAAGGCGGTGTGCCGTCCCGCGAAGCTATTCGCGAGCATCTGTCGGGCAATTACTGTCGCTGCACCGGATATCACGCGATTGTCGATGCAGTTGAAACCACAGCCAAGGCTCGCGAGGCCGCGACTTTGACGAGCACGCGCGAGGACGCACGATGACCCTTAATGTCGTTGACCTGCCAAACTCCTATATCGGCCGCTCCGTGCCGCGCCCCAATCTGGCGCGGTTGACGCAAGGGCGTGGCGAATATGTGAGCGACCTCACGCTGCCGCGCATGCTGCATGCGGTGTTCCTGCGCTCGCCTTACGCGCATGCCGAGATTGCCAACATTGATGTGGCCGAGGCCGCGAAGATGCCCGGCGTTGCGCGGATTGTGACGGGGGCCGAGTTGTCGGAGGTTTGCACTTCGTGGGTTGGTGTGCTCGGCCATCTCAAGGGCTTAAAATCTGCGCCACAACCGCCGCTGGCGCTGGACCGTGTGGTTTGGCAGGGCCAGCCGGTGATCGCCATCCTCGCCGGCTCGCGCGCGGAGGCGGAGGATGCGGCGGAGCGGATTTATTTGGAATACCGCGAGTTGGACCCGGTGGTGGACCCGTTCATCGGTTTGGAATCCGCGCCGATCCACGCGAGCCTTGGCGACAATCTCGCCTTTGAGCGCCACCTGGACGCGGGTGACGTGGATGCCGCGTTTGCCGCGGCAGATGTGGTGATCTCGCAGCGATTCAATTTCGGGCGTCATACCGGGGTGACGCTGGAAGCGCGCTCGATTGTGGCGGAGTGGAATCGGGGGGAGAGCAAGCTGACGGTCCATGTCGGCAGCCAAGCGCCGCATATGATGCAGAACATCATCGCCAAACATTTGGGGCTGGAAGAGCCGCAAGTGCGGGTGATCTGCCACGATGTTGGCGGCTCGTTTGGGGTGAAGGTGCATGTTTATGCGGAGGATATGGCGATCTCGGCTTTGGCCAAGCTGGTGGGTCGCCCGGTGAAATATGTCGGGGATCGGCTGGAGAGTTTTGTCTCGGACATTCATGCACGAGACCATGTGTTGGATGGCAAGATTGCGGTCACGAAGGACGGCAAGATTACGGCGTTTGAAATCGACGATATCACCGGCATCGGCCCGTTCTCGGTCTATCCGCGCACTTCGGCGGTTGAGGCCAATCAGGTGGTGAATCTGGTGGGCGGGCAATATGTGGTGCCGAACTACCGCGCCCATACCCGCGTGGTGTTCCAGAACAAAACGCCGATGTGTCAGTATCGCGGGGTGGGGCACCCGATTGCGTGTTCGGTCACCGAAGTGCTGGTGGAGATGGCGGCGCGCAAGATTGGGATGGACTCGATTGAGCTTCGTCGCCGCAATCTGACGCCGGATGACGCTTATCCGTGCGCCTCGGCGTCTGGGATGAAGTTCGAGGCGATGTCGCATCACGCCTCGCTCGATAAATTGATGAGCATGATGGATTTGCCGAGCCTGCGGGCGGATCAGGCGGCGGCGCGCGAGCGGGGAGTGTATCGCGGCATTGGGTTTGCCACGTTTATCGAGATCACCAATCCCGGCCCGGCGTTCTATGGCGTGGGCGGAGCGCGGATTTCATCGCAGGATGGGGCGAGCGTGAAGCTGGATGCGACCGGCAATGTGACGGTGCAATCCTCCATCACCGAGCAGGGCCAAGGATCGGCAGCGATTATCGCGCAGGTAACGGCGACGGCGATTGGGGTGCCGTTGGAGCGGGTGAAGGTGATTCTCGGCGACACTGATAATACACCCTATGGCGGCGGCACTTGGGCGTCTCGCGGGGCGGGCATTGGTGGCGAGGCGGCGTTTCAGGCGGGGCGGGCGCTGCGGGAGAATATCCTGAAGCTGGCGGGAACGATTTTGCAGGCGACGCCGGACTCGCTCGATATCCGCCTCGGTGCGGTGGTGGATGCGGCGGATGGGCGGGAGCGGATACAGCTCGCGGAATTGGCGCGGATTGCCTATTTCCGCCCCGACACGTTGCCGCGCGATTTTCAGTCCGAATTGATGGCCACGCGCCATTTCGTGCCGCGTGAATATGGGTTTGCGTTCACCAATGGGGTGCAGGCTTCGTATCTCGAAGTTGATCTCGACACTGGGTTTATCCGCTTGCTCAAGCATTGGGTGGTGGAGGATTGCGGCCAGCCGATCAATCCGCTGCTGGTGGATGAACAGGTGCGCGGCGGTGTGGTGCAGGGGTTGGGGGCGGCGTTGTTCGAGCGCTGCCTGTATGACGAGCAGGGCCAGATGATTAACGCGAATATGGCGGATTATTTGGTGCCGATGGCGGGGGAGATGCCGGATATTGCGGTGGCGCACGTGATTTCCCCCACACTGGAATCCGCCATTGGGGCCAAGGGTGCCGGTGAAGCGGGCACGGCGGGGGCGGCGGCGTGTGTGAGCAATGCGGTGAATGATGCGTTGGCGGAATTCGGCGTGGTGATTGCGGAGATTCCGATCACGCCGGAATTGGTGTTGAAGGCGTTGGGGCGTGTGTAGGGTGCGTTCCTGACGCATCTTGCGGTGCGGTGGTGCGTTAGGAACGCACCCTACCAGTTGCGCTCGTCTCAGATTTTGCTATCAATTGATAACAAGAACCCAAAATAAAGGGATGCACATGGAAACGTCGAAGAAAGCAACGCTCACTCGTCGCACATTGCTCGCTGCCAGCTCGGTGTTGGCAATGCCGTCAATTCTGCGAGCACAAACCGCTGATACCATCAAGATCGGCTTCCCCGTTCCGCTCACCGGGCCATATGGCACCGAGGCGAAGGATCAGGTGGCTTGCGCGCAGCTTGCGATTGCTGAGTTCAATGAAGCCGGTGGTCTGGGCGGGCGGATGGCGGAGTTGCTGGTGCGTGATGACCGGCTTGATCCGGGTGAGGCGGCGACGCGTACCATTGAGCTGATCGAGAAGGACAAGGTGAATTTCGTTGTTGGCGCGCTGTCGGCGGCGGTGCAGTTGGCGGTCAACAATGTCGCCAAGCAGCGCGGGATTATTTACAACTCGATCAGCCAATCTGACCAGATTGCGGCGCTGCCGGATTGGAGCCGCACCACGTTCCATGAAGCGATGACGCCGCATCTGACGGCGGGGGCTGTGGGGCGTTATGCGTTCAGCCATTACGGCAAGAAGGTGGTGTTCCTGCGTGCGGACTATGCGTATG
>CAIZGT010000145.1 GCA_903932545.1 uncultured Rhodospirillales bacterium | reverse complement strand
GCCCGCGATGCGGCCGGCATCCTTGGTGGCCTGACGTTGGCTGTCGTTGAAATAAGCCGGAACCGTGATCACGGCTTGCGTGACGGTCTCACCGAGATAGGCTTCGGCGGTTTCTTTCATCTTGCCGAGGATGAAGGCGCTGATCTGGCTTGGCGAATATTTCTCGCCGCGCGCTTCAACCCATGCGTCGCCGTTGTCGCCCTTGGCGATGGTGTAAGGCACCATGCCCTTGTCCTTAGACACCAACGGATCTTCAAAACGGCGCCCGATCAGGCGCTTCACTGCGAACAGCGTGTTGGTTGGGTTCGTCACGGCCTGACGCTTCGCCGACTGGCCAACGAGACGTTCGCCGCTGTCCGAGAACGCGACGATGGACGGGGTGGTGCGTGCGCCTTCAGCGTTCTCGATCACGCGGACATCTTTGCCCTCCATGATCGCGACGCAAGAATTGGTGGTACCCAGATCGATACCGATGACCTTGCTCATAACGCTCTCCTTGTTGGCGGGCGAAACCGGCCCGAAGCACCGGTAGCGACCCCATTGCGATATTGCCCATTTATCAGGCTGAACCTCATGTATTCAGCGACACCCCGGCGGGCAAGGCCGGAGTGCTGATTTATTGCGACCTCAGGCCGTTGTGTCGAGCTTGGCTGCGGGCGGATTCGCACCAGCCGGGGCCTTCGCCACCACAACCATCGCGGGGCGCAGAATGCGGCCGTTCAGCGTCCATGCCTGCGTCCACGCCTGCACCACGGTGCCGGGCGGATGCGCGTCGGTTTCTTGCTCAGACATCGCCTGATGCAAATTTGGGTCAAACGGCGCGCCGGTCGGGTCGGTGCGGATCACGCCGTTGCGTTCGAGCAAAGCGATGAAGCTGCGCTCGACGCCTTCGAAGCCATCACGCAGCTTGCCGACCAGATCGGGCTCGCTGTCGGTGCGGGCAGGAATGGCATCAAGGCCGCGCTTGATGTTCTCGGCAGCTTCGGCCACGTCCCGCGCGAATTTCTGCACGGCGTATTGCCGGGTTTCATCCACATCGCGCTTGGCACGGTTGCGAACGTTTTGCGTCTCGGCCTCGGCGCGCATCCACTTCTCGCGGAACTCGTCGCGCTCGGCTTCAAGCTCGGCGATGCGCGCGGTGGCGGCTGCCATCAACTCGTCTGGCGCGAGGGCGGCGTCTGCCGTTGCGGTGTCGAGGGCGGGATCGGTGTGATTGTCGTGTTCGCTGGTCATGGCGTTGAGGTAATAGACTGTGTGGCTGAGAACAAGCGGTGGAAATTGCGCATTTGCATGGCTGGTTGGAAAGTTGTGCAACGATGCACGCATTTTGTGATGTGAGGGCGATGATGATCGAGATCACCACGATACAGAGCGAGACGCATTACGAGACAGCTTTGGCTGAAATGCGCCGCATGTGGGGGGCTGCACCGGGCACTCCGGAGGGGGATTATCTCGATAGTTTGATGGATATGGTGGATGACTGGGAAGGGCGGGAAGGCAGCAAGGTGGCAGTTCCACCGCATTATTGAGCGATTGCCCATACTGCGCCGCAAGGGGGGTGAAACCCAATATGGTTTTGCCACATCGCGAGGCCGGTGGGTTGAGCCCACCCTACGTCGTGGATGGCCACGCCTTCACATACACATCCACCGTGCTCTCAATCATCGCGCGCTTTTCCTCATACACCGCAGTGCCATAAACAAATTTGCGCACGCCGTAATAGAAAATCCCGCCTTGCAACGCCCAGGCGAGTTCCAGCAGTTTCGCCTCATTCTCTGGCGTGACCGCAACTCCATGCGCTGCCGCCATTTCGTGCAGAACCGGGCGAATAATGCGCTCCTCCACCCGCGCCACATACAGCGCGGTGATCTCCACCCCACGCAGACCGGCGAACAGGTACAGCCGCATCCATTCCGGCTGCATGATTACGTTGGTGTAGCGGTCATAGAACTCCACCAGCCGATCTTTCAGCGGCTGCGAGCGGTCTGTGATCAATTCGTCCCAACTGCCGTCCCAGGCCTGTATGAAGATGGTCTGATAAATTTCCTCAATCAGCGCATTTTTGCTCGGGAAATAGCGATACATCAGTGGCTGCGTGGTGCCCAACCACTCGGCGAGGTCACGCGTGGTGGCGTCGAAGCCGTTTTGCGCAAAGAAACTTGCCGCCTTGCGCACGATCTCGGCGCGGCGGATTTCAAACGGTTTGCGCACCGCGCGGGTGCGCGGAAGGACAATTGCTGGGCTCATCGCCTAGCCAATAGTCCAACCGCCATCAACCAGCAACGATGCTCCTGTCATCAAGCTTGAAGCATCAGACGCCAAGAACACCACCGGCCCCATCAAATCCTCTACTTGGCCCACTCGACCCAGCTTGATTTTGCCGCGCACGTAATCCCCGAAATCCTTGTCGGCGAGGAACGGCTTGGTCATCGAGGTTTCGATAAAGGTCGGGCAGATCGTGTTGATACGGATGCCCGAACTGCCGAGATCGATTGCCATCGCACGGGTAAAGCCCTCCATCGCCCATTTGCTGGCGCAATACAGGCTGCGCTTGGGACCGCCAACATGCGCCATTTGCGAGGACATGTTGATGATCGAGCCGGGCCTGCCGGTGGCGAGCAGCTTCTTGATCACCGCTTGGGCGGCGAAATAGGCAGCTCGGAGGTTAAGGTCCATCACCACGTCGTAATCTTCTTCGGTGATATCCTCCACTCG
>CAIZGT010000144.1 GCA_903932545.1 uncultured Rhodospirillales bacterium | reverse complement strand
GCTTCAAGGTGATTGATGCAGCGGATCAGGGTTGATTTGCCAGAGCCTGATGGCCCGCAAAGCACGATTTTCTCGCCTTTGCGGACCGACAGATTAACTGATTTGAGCGCCTGGAACGCGCCATACCATTTCTCCACAGCCTCCATCAGAATGAGCGGCTGTTCGGTCGGATCGGGCGAAGATGTGGAGAACGACATGGTAAATTCCAGGGTTGTGGCGTGCGATCAGGCGACGACGAACGGAATGCCTTCGATGGCATCTGGGAAGGTTGGCACGTCGAGCTTCATCCATGTCGTGTAGGCGTGCGCGAGGACGCCATTCGTCTTGATCTGGTCGATGAAGCTGTTGGCTGCGGTGTTGAGTTCCTTGTCGCCCAAGCGGGTGCAGGCACCGTTGTACAGCCGGGTGAATTCCAGCTTCGACTCATAAGCGCCGGGCTTGTTGGCGTTGATGCGGTCGAGATAGAACATGTTGCCGCCAACCGCATCGACCTGCCCGGAGATCAGCGCTTGGATGGTCGCTGCGTCGTCGTCGAAGCGGCGGATGGTGGTGCCTTCTGGTGCGTTCTTCGTCACCTGGGTGTCCTGCACGCTGGCACGCGGCACGCCGATGGTGACGTTCTTCATGTCGGCATTGGTCTTGATGCTGGTTGCCTTTGCACCAATCAGCTGAATGATGTTGGCCACATAAGGCTTGGAGAACTGCACCACCTTGGCACGTTCCGGCAGCATGCCCATCGTGGCGAACAGAATATCAACGCGCCCGGTGGTCAGCGCAGGGATGCGGTTCACCACCGCGAGCGGGACGAACTCGACGCCAACGCCGAGGAATTTTGCGAACGCCGTGCCGATTTCTGCGTCAAACCCATCCGACGCGCCGGAGGTGTTGACAAAGCCCCAAGGCGGGTTGTCGCCCTGAATGCCGATCAGAACCTTGCCGCGGCTCTTGATGGTCGAAACGCTCTGCGCGGACGCTGCAAGCGGCAGAAGGCTGGCACCGATACCGAGCGAGGCGGCGCCCAGCAGTGTGCGGCGTGAGAGGCGGAATGTGTTGGTCATGGGCGTTTCCCTTTTGTTGGTTAAGGCGAGAGGTTGGCTAAAACTCGGCTATTCACCGCGATGCGGCGTATTTCGCCTCCAGCCGGGCGCTGTAAAGCGAGAGCGGCCAGCACAGCGCGAAGTAGATTGCACCCACCACGGTAAAGACCAAGATGGGGGCGAATATCTGGTTGGAGATAATCTGTCCGGCACGGGCGACTTCGATGAAGCCAACGATGGCGGCCAGCGATGTGCCCTTGATCAATTGCACCGCATAGCCAACCGTTGCAGGCTGAGCGATCCGTAACGCCTGCGGCAAAATCACGTCCCGCATCCGCGATATCATCGGCAGCCCCAAGGCAGTTGCCGCCTCGGTCTGGCCACGCGGCAATGCTTGGATCGCGCCGCGCCAGATGTCGCCTAGAAACGCCGATGCGTTGAGGGTAAAGGCCATCGTCACCGCAGCCCAGGCCGGCACCTGAATGCCGATCAACCCCAACCCATAATACACCACGAAAAGCTGCATCAGCAGCGGCGTGCCTTGAAACACGCCGATATAGAAGATCATTGCCCGCCGCAGCCAAGCATTCTGCGCCGTGCGCGCAACAGCCACCAGCAGCCCCACGATACCACCACCTGTGAAGGCGATGGCCGATAGCAGGATTGTCCATTTCAGACCGGACAGCAGAAATACAAAGTCTTTGAGGCCGAAAACCGCATGCATGTCCGGCTCCTCAGCGGGTTGGGTAGTTGAAATATTGGCGGGAAATTGCGGCAAACGCGGTCATCAGCATCCACGAAATCGCCAGATACATCAGCGTGACCGTGAAATAGACCTCAAAGCTGCGGAATGTGTCGCTCTCAATCCGCTGCGCCACCGACGTCAGTTCGTAGGCAGCAACCGATGTGCAGATGCTTGATGTCAGGGTCAGCATGATGAACTGGCCGGTGAGCGAGGGGTAAATCGCGCGTAGCGCCGGTTTGAGCACGATCAGCCGGAACACCTGCCCCTTGTGCAGCCCAAGCGCGAGACCGGCCTCTACTTGCCCTTTGTGTATCGATTGCACACCACCGCGAATGATTTCAATGGAATAGGCTCCGCCGTTGAGGCCGAGTGCGATGATCGCCGTGATGGTTGGGCTGAGCTTTAAGCCCAGCGAGGGCAGTGCGAAATATAGGAAGAAAATCTGCACCAGGAACGGCGTGTTGCGGATGATCTCAATAAACGCGATCACCAAGCGTCGCACCCACGCCAGGTTCGACCCGCGGGCGAAAACACCGGCAATGCCGATCCCCATCGCGAGCGTCATCCCCGCCAGCGCGAGCCCGAGCGTGCCAAGGCAGCCCCACAGCAAGGCTGGTAAATGCTCCCAGACCACCGAAAAATCGAGTTCGTAGCCCATCCCCGCCCCCGTTTGCTGGTTACCAGCATCGCATTGATTAACTAAATGGTTAACCTAATACCCTGCGCGATGCAATGGTTTTGCGCATCGGAAATGCCAACGCCCATCCCGATGCGCGGAACAACCGGCACAGGTTAGAGTCGGGAGAATTCGAAGCATGTTCGAACATCGCGCGGGCAACTGGCGTTCACACCGCCACGATGCCGGTGGTGAGGGCGACTGTGGCGGATTTATTGGTGAATTAGCGCAGGAGGCGTTTGACGGGAGCAGTGTTTAGCCCGCCATTATCCCGAACCGCGTGATTAATTTGTGGATATGAGATAATAGTGTTTTCTTTTAAAATTTCCTTAAAAATATAAACGAGAAATTCTTTTGGTGAGATTTTTTCTATACGCGCTACATCAAACGACTCAAAGCTTATGAATTCAATTAATAGCGGCAGGATCAGGCGGTAATTTTTATAAACCGCCTCTGCCTGCCCAAATTTACTTTTTCCTAACCTCTCCCACGGCGCAGTGCTGAATTTCATTTCGTTCGGATATTTTGATAAAAAGTAGTTACCCAGAGCTTCATACTCGCTAAAACCGCTTAATTCTTCAAAATTGATTTTTTCAATTATAGATATTTGCCAATTTTTACCTGAACGCTGTTCGAGGTCTTGACAAAAAGTATTTACCCAAAAGGACTTTGCTGGAAAGCATTGAGCAATAAAGCTGGCATTTAAGCTCTTGGTTATGCCCATCATAGACAACATTTGATCAAAATATGGCGCGTGATGTTCATACCCAATACGATAAATCAAGCATCCATCACGATCTAAAAACGTCATTTTCCGCAAAGGCAGCGTGTCAGCGTCCCATATCACGTTTACATCATGGCCCTCTCCCGCCTTGAGGGCTGCAATCTTAAGCAGTTGCTGGAGATACCAACCGTGGCGAGCAGCTGGGGCGATCTCCGACAGGCGGTTGATCGTTTCATTGTCCACATAACTCGTCTCAGGGACCACGGCGATTTTCGGATGTGTGGCCCGTCGAAATAATTCAACATCGCAATCTGGAACTATCACCTCATAATTTTCAGCGGCGATAAGTTTGATAATGTTTTTGCTACAGACTTCCCATGTCGTAATATCTCGCTTAATGCAAAGCGACGTCACTTTGTTTATTTTACTTTTGTAAACTGGCATTTCATTAAAAAAATTCATATCAATCTCATCATAATGAAGCAGGCAAAAATTACTTGGATAGTCGACGCCACACGCAGCAGTTTTGCTGATATAGCACCGTTCAGCCCCGCTGTTATTCAACAAAGAAACGATAATGAACCGGTGATCTGGTTATCGCAAAAACCGGGAACTCCGCAATAGACCGCTCCACGAGGTGAGCAGAAATGCGGTGATCGGAGAATGTTTAAGGCAACGCTGCGGTTTCATGCTTCAACCCACTCAGCGCCAAGGCTGGCGCCATCCTGGCGAAGAGAGGTTGCTATGCATACCGCCTCGCCGCGCCTTTTCAGCGAATGCGATAGGTCGAATGGCAGGCGCTGCAGTTCGGCGTCATTGCGACGAACGCGTTGATCACACAGGCGGTGTCATGTGTGGTGGTGGCCTTTGCCGCAGCCACTGTGGAGGCGGGCATCAGGACGATGCGAAGAAGCAGCATTCGATGCTAACGCGGCCACCGCGCGCTCGGCGGCTTCAAGCGCGCCCTCCAAATAGCCACCATGGTCGGAGGCCGTTTCGGTGCCCGCCCAGACCAAACGATCACGCCAGACCGAACCGGATTCCGGCAGTGCTGCGTAATGCGGATGTGCGTTAAGCGGCGGCCAGTCTTGGGCCGTGGCGGTCAGCGGCGATTGCGCCCAATCCTTGACATGAACCGCCACCGGGTTGCCAGCCTCGACTCCAAACAGTCGGACCAATTGCGCCAGCGCAGCGCTCTCCCAAGCAGCGCCAGCCGCTTGGCGTTGTGCGGCGGTCAATCCCACGAAGCCGAACAGCGCCGCCGCCCCATCTGGAATCGACGCATCGTGGATCTCCACAAGCGGCCCTATCGCGCTGCGCGCCGCGCCCGACAGGCCAGCATCACGCCAAAATGGGCGCGAATAGACGGCCACATATTTGGCCTGCCCGGCCATCCAGGTTGGGGTCTGTCGCATCGCCTGCTCCACTGGCGGCGGCAGAGCTGGTGAGAATGTGACACTCTCGGCCGCCAGGCGTGGTGGCAGCGCGATCACCAGCCGACGGCAACAGATCGTGGTGACACTCCCGTTGGCGGATAGGGCGTGCACCGTCACCGCATCATCCCCGCTTTCAACCCGCACAACGCGCCGGTCGAGGTAAATTTGTCCTGGCGAAAGCTGCGCGACGAGCCGTTCCACCACCGTCGCCATGCCACCGGCCACCCGAAACGAAGGCGGCTCCTGCGTGTATGTCGCCACGCGTTGCGGCGGCGACAAAACGGATCGCTCCAGCAATGTATCACCGCTCGCTTGCTGTTTATAAGCAGTGACGCCGAGATGAGATAACAGGCGACGCATGCGCGGCTGCATGCTGGGCCATACCCAAGCTGGCCCCATATCCACTCGACCTGAAGCGCCAGAGAGGGCAGCCCGTGAGGGTATGGCGTCCAACGAGACAATGCGCCCACCCAAATGGCTCGCACCCTCAAGGATCACTGCGTCCCGCCCAGCTTCGGCGAGCAAAGTTGCGGTTCGCAGGCCGCTCAACCCAGCACCGATGATCACAATTTCGGGGATTTGCAATGTGTCTCGTTCGGTTGCGGTTGAGAACAGCTTTAATGTGATGTGGTGCGGCTGCAAGCGAGTGCAGTTGCTGATTGGGAATGCGAGGGCGGGTTGCAAATTATAGTCGGGCAGATCGGCGCCGAATTCGGGCTGAAGCAACACATTGCCCTCAACGTCGACTTTCAGCAGCGACGAGGCGGTAACCTCGCCGAACAGCAGCCCATGGGCGATGAGCAGGAACTGGTCGGTGGTGCCGGGCACCCGCATCGACAAATGGGTAGCGATCATGTCGGTCATGCCGAAATGGTCACACAGGCGATAGG
>CAIZGT010000143.1 GCA_903932545.1 uncultured Rhodospirillales bacterium | reverse complement strand
TCCATAACCATAATGCGTTCGACCAGACAGCCCCAAACAGGGCTACCTTGGAAACTTAAAGCGTTGTGTTATCGCGAGGCGGGTAATCAGACGTTTGGCAGGGTTCCCTACCCCTGCGCGGCTACCTGATAATCCGTCGCAGTGCGCCTTTTGTGCCATGGTCGTGACGCCGCACGGAACGTGTCAACGACTTTGATACAGCCGGGTTTGGAATTTAAGCTCTGATGTTTGGCGTTGTTTCGGCAGCTTTGCAGTTTGTGGGCACGTTTGCGGCGGCGCCGGTTTTTTGGACAGTGGGATAAGCTAAGGGCTGACCGGTCCAAAGAGGCGTGAGACATGGGTGTAAAGAGGAAGCAGCACAGCGCGGACTTCAAGGCGCGCGTAGCGATGGCGGCGCTGTCGGGTGAGAAGACCCTGGCGGAATTGTCGTCGGAGTTCGGGGTTCATGCGACGATGATCAGCACCTGGAAGCAGGAGCTGATGAAGCGCTCGAGTGAGTTGTTCGCGCGTGGTACCAAGACGCCGGCGGTCGGGGATGCGCAAAAAGTCATCGACGATCTGCATCGCAAGATCGGCCAGTTGCAGGTCGAACGGGATTTTCTTGCCGGGCAGCCCGCCATCTCCCGACTGCTGAGAGGCGGGCGATGATCGCGCCGGACGCGGGGCTGTCCGTCAATCGGCAATGCTGGTTGCTCGGGATCGCGCGCAGCAGCTTCTATTACCAGCCACGGCCGGCGTCGGCGCAGGAAGTCGATCTGCTGAACCGGCTCGATCGGATCTTCACTGAGCATCCGGTGTATGGCAGCCGCCGACTGCAAGTGATGCTGCTGCGCGACGGGATCTCTGTCGGACGTCGGCGCATCCGGCGGCTGATGCGCAAACTTGGGTTGTGGGCGATCAGGCCGAAGCGGAACACCAGCACGCCGCATCCGGAGCACAAGATTTATCCCTATCTGCTGCGCGGCAAAACGATCGATCAGCCGAACCAGGTATGGGCAACCGACATCACTTACATCCCGATGCGGCGGGGGTTTCTGTATCTGGTCGCGATCATCGATTGGGCGACACGGCGGGTTCTGTCGTGGCGTCTGTCGAACACCCTGACAACGGATTTCTGCGTCGAAGCCCTCAGCGAAGCGCTCGCCAGATACGGCAGGCCTGGCATCTTCAATTCCGACCAGGGTTCACAGTTCACCAGCGAGGCATTCACGCGGCTGCTGTTGGATCATCGGATCGAGATCAGCATGGACGGACGCGGACGCTGCCACGACAACATCTTTGTCGAACGGCTTTGGTGGACGGTGAAGCACGAATGGGTCTACCTGCGCCCCGCGGCCGACGGGCTTGAGCAGAAGCGTAGTCTCGCTGAGTTCTTCGACTGGTACAACCGGCGGCGTCCGCATCAGGCTCTCGGCTGGCAAACGCCGGACGAGGCCTATTTCGGCCAGTTGGTGCCGGCTGCGGCCGCGGCGGCGTAGCGCTGTGGCACAACGACGCCGTGAATTTGTGGACAGCCGGCTGCGCCGGTGCCCGCCTGACCGCGCAAGCGCGGTCCCCTATGGACAAGCTGGGGAAAACGCCTTGCGTTTCCCCCACCTTGCCCACAGGTCGGCGGCTGTCCACAAGCTTCACAGCGCCACAGCAGCAAGAAGGATTGATTTTGATTCCGGGAAAGGTGAAACCTTCAGCCGGCTACGGGCCTTAGCTTATTCTTCCCGGAACCTGTCCAGACAACCGGGACCACCGCATATTTCGCGGCATCCCGGCCCATCGAGGCAAGCCGCGTGCGGATCTGCGCGATCTGAG
>CAIZGT010000142.1 GCA_903932545.1 uncultured Rhodospirillales bacterium | reverse complement strand
CACCCGCACTGAACGCCAAGCCGGTGCAGGATTTCGTCGCTGCCTATCGCGAGCGCACCGGGCTTGCGCCCACCCAGCGTTCATTCTTCGTCTATGAAGCCGTCTATCTCGCCGCCGATGCCATCCGCCGTGCGGGCAAAGACACGCCAGATGCGATTGAGAAAGCGCTCAAATCCACCAAAATGGTCTCAGCCCTCGGCGGCACCTATGCGCTGGACGACCACAACCACGCCCACACCCCATTGTTCATCATGGGCCTGAAAGACGGCAAGCCCGCGGTGGTCGCAACCGAGTAAGCGGTTACGGCGCGCGCACCGCATCCCATTGCACAATCCGGCCCTGCCAATAGCTCGTCGCCACGCCGCCAATCTCCCAGGCCACTTCGCCGAAAAACGGCAACCACACATCGTTGTGTAGCCGGTAGTCGGAGAACCGCCCGCGCCACGGCGTCGGGAGGAACGGCGCAGAGGCGGAGCGTGGCCGATCAGCGGCGAACCCGCTGGCAACACGACCCTCGCTATCGAGACTGAGAATCACTTCCGACGCGGTCGCCCCCACACCAGCACTCACCACCAAACAATCAGCACTGTCCGTCCGCCAGCGCAGCGTTGTGTTGTGGAGAATGGCGGCCGGTGCCCATGGCAGTTCGGCAAGGTAGCGCATCAACTCGCCGCGCACGAGCGCAGGCGTGTGCTGCGCGCGGGCAATCGGGATGAAGCCGAGCGCCATGATATCGAGCCGTCCTGCTCCATCTTCCAACGCGTCGCGCGCTGAGATCAGCCCAAACGGCCCCGCCTTCGCCAGCCAGTTGAATGCGCAGGCATGCGTCGAGATCGTTTGCGTGGCGGTGAATTCCATCCATGACTGCGCATCAAGGCTCCGCTTCATCCGCCCAGTTTGCCGCAGCCGAACCCCGCTCACATCATCATCTTCCCTCACGCCAAGCCGCATCGCGAGGTCATAAACCGCCGCAGGCAGTCTGGCCCGGCGTTCTCCAGCGGTCTCAACCATATGAAATCCTGTCTTGCGGTGTGTCTGCAGTACGCCAAAAAGCGATCATCAACCCGGTTGGGAGCAACAAGATCAGCAACGTGATCTGCGGATCGTAGAACGCCCCATAATTCGCAATCACACTCCACGGGAGGTTGATCATCATGTGGAACATCGAAGCGACGAAAATGCTTTGGCCGGTGCGCACGAACAGCCAAACCATCACAACCCGCAACGCAACAATGCTCAGCCCATGCCAGACGATCCAACCGGCGGCACGCCCCATCTGCAAAAACGGGACAATATGCCAAAGCGCCCAAAAAACGCCGATCAACACAGCCGCCATCAACGAGTTGTGGTGGGCTCTCAGGGACGGAAACGCATAGCCCTGCCAGCCCAGTTCCTCTCCCACAGCGCCTGCGAAATACATCATCAAAAATAACGGTATCCCGCCAATCGCATAAATCGGGCTGGGCAACGCCGTGCCGATCAGGTGCAGCACCAGATATTGCACGATGGCGATGAACGGCAGCAGGCAAACCGCTCCCACGCACCAAAAAACGCGGCGAGCACGGCCATAGTCGAGCGCGCGTGCAAGCAGCTTGGCCGCCGCGCCGATACCGCAATCACGACAGACCAGGATCAGTGCCGCGGTCATCGGCATGAACGCCATCAATGCGCTGATGGGTTGGGCCGTCAGGACCGGCAGTTGACCACCTGCCGCGCCCAGCCAATAAAACGGGATCGACAGGCAGAACACCAACCCAAAAAACACAAATGGCGATCCGGTTGGCTGTGGGTCCGTCGTCCGGCTAATCTCAGCGTCATCCACCATGGGTCGCCCCGCCGGGCATCACCGCGCCAGCAACGCCCAGCGTGCAAGTGTGAGCATGATACCGCCGACATAAAGGCCACCGAAGATAGGCATCGTCTGCCCTGCCAACCATTGCGGCAAATAAATATCGAAATTCGCGCAATGATCCGTGGTGTAGCGGGCGGCCATTCGGTTCAGCGGGCATCGCAGGCCGTTGAGCACGAGGATCACCACCTCGATTGAAACAACACCGACGGCAAGCGCCGCGCCGCGCAGATTTCCACCCCACGCGAAAACCCAGATCGCGATGATCCAAGCCACAAAAAATCCCCACACAACCGTATGCAAAATCTTGATCACGGTAAGGATCAAACCTGACGAAATTGGTCTGTCGAACATTTGTCGGACCACGCGCCCTTATCATCGTATCGCCTGCTGGTCGTGCAGCAGCATCGTCTCTCCAACCGGTCGCCGCGCCGAATAGGGCAGGCTCGGCCCATAGCCGAAACGCATCACCAAGTCGGGGCGGCGGCCGGGCACGCTGATCAGGCTCGCCAGTTCAGGCCGTAACGCGCTGACTTCGACCGGCTGATTGATGAACGCGCATTTCAACCCAAGCGCCGTCGCCTGTAGCGCGAAGCGTTGGCAGGCGCGTCCCGCCAAAACCCAATGCGCGCGGTCGGCCTGTTGCGCGACAAAAACAGCGATGCCAGGAGACGAAGCGATCTGGCGAGCATATTTGTCGTTCTCAGCACCTGCGTTGAACACAAGGTCAAACATCCGTGGCCCCATCCAAGTCGGCAGCATCGGGCTGCCACTTGATGCGCTAAAAAGCCCGTCCCCGGTTGCGAGCGTCTGCTTGGGGTTGAAACGCAGCCACCGCTTGAGCTCCTGGATGAACGCAAGTTCAGCCATCTGCGCGCCGTTGCCTGCAATCACCAAGTCGCGCACGCGGCCAATCTGTGGCCGGTCGGTGATCAGAAACAAATCCACACCAGGGATTGCCGCAGCTTCCGTGAGTTTTTGCAGTTTCTCCGCCGCCACCGTCTTGCCGTCGTAATCGGTGCGCGAGGATTGGCGCTGCGGAATGGCGCCAAACAATGCGCCGTCGCGCACAGCAGCTCTGCCAAGGGTGAGCCGCACCGCGCCGTCGTTGGAGGGGTCAAAATCAATTTCGCCGCCTCGCCCTCGTTCGCCAGCGGCCAACCCAAGGTTTTCGACGGCACAGCCGAGGCTAGCCAATAGATGGTGGTCATCTGGGTCCACCACCGGCGTTCGCCGCGAAAAATCGGGCAAGATATCAACGCTGTTGGTGCCAACCCGAAACCGCCAAGGCTGTGTGTTGTGGCCACTGGCAGCAAGCGTTGCGAACCTGATAAACTCACCAATCTCTGGCGATTTGCGCAGCGCCGCGCGCGCGGCGGCCACTGCGGCTTCGTATTCGCCCAACGAACCCAGGCCGCGCCAAGCCAGGCAAGCGCCCCCAGCTCCAGCAAAAGCCAGCGCGCCGCTGCCCAGCAAAATGGTCCGCCGTGTTGTCACGCGCCGTCGCCTATACGCGGCGCGGCTTCAGCGCCCCGGTCGCCCCAACTTCGCAATGCGCGCAGGCTTGGCGTCTTTTTGTGCTGATGGTCGCTCATCCGCGCCATCAACGCGCGCAGTTGATCGATGGTCTCCTGCAAATAGGGGCCCTTGTTCAACATCACGCACTCAGCCCGCGCGGCCATCGCAGCATCCGTCATTTCGCCACGTGACGGCAGGCCCTTGCTCATCAATCCCTCAAGCACCTGCGTCGCCCAGATCACCGGCACGTCCGCCGCCTCCCCCAACCAGAGAATTTCCTCTTGGATCTCGGCGGTTCGGGCAAAGCCGATCTCAACCGCCAAATCCCCACGCGCGATCATAATCGCCGTTGGCTGACGTCCAGCCGCCTGCACGATGATGTCCGGGAGATTGATCACCGCCTGCGCAGTCTCGATTTTCAGGATCAGTGACAAGCTCTGCCAATCCGCCGGTCGCAGCACCGCCAACGCATTTTGCAGCTGCACAACATCAGCTGCGGATTGCACGAATGAGAACTCCACTCCGTGCGCATGCGCGCTCACAAACGTCAAATCGGCGCGATCTTTCTCAGTCAGCGCCTCTATATCCAAATGGCGGTCGGGGAAATTCAAACCCTTTTCCGTCTTGATCGACAGCCCTTTGCGCCCCACCGTCGTCACACGCGCAACCAAGCCCCATTCGGCAATGCGCTCAATTGTGGCACCCAGCCGCCCATCATCGATAAAGATGCGATCGCCTGCCTGTGATATCAGCAGAGCCTCTGGCTGCGTGCATTCCACCGCAAAATGGCGTCCTGCAATGTCAACTTTGCCGAGATCTCCAACCGCCACCAGCGCAATCGTGTCGCCGGTATGCGCACGATGATGGCCTTTGCTCGGGCGTCGAACTTGGCCGGTCCGAATCTTGGGTCCGGCCAGATCCATGAAAACTTTCAGCCGTCGGCCTGTCATCGCCTCGGCGCTGCGCAGATTGTCGATCATCTTGCCCCACTCTGCCGCAGAGTCATGGGCGCAATTGATCCGAATGGCTTCGACGCCCTTCTGCGCCATCGCCAGCATAAAATCGCCGCTCTCCGCTGCTTCGCTTGGGCACGTCACCAGCAAGGCCACCGATGAAGCCGCGTCTTGCGTGCCCAATATCGCGCGCGCATTGGCTTTGAGACGGGTCTCGCCAGAGAAAAACGCGGCCGTTGATGGATGCCGCACGGGCTTATGCCCGGCCAGGGATGCCAATGCGCTGCGCACCGCCTTCAATGTTGGCATCACGCGCCCTTCCAAGCGGCCCAGCGACGACAGCCCCAGTGCCATCAGCGGACGTTGCAGCCGCCGCAGATCGCGATGGCGCAGCGCCAGATAGCACGCCAGATTATGCGCACTCGGCCGGAATACCGGGCGATCAACAACCTGGTCCCAAATCGCTGCTTGCGCGTCGCCCTCAGCCTCGACATCGGCAATCAGGGTGTCGATCTGCTCGAAAAGTCCCGATGGACTGTCGTTCATGGGCGCTCTCTTCATCGATACTTTGATCGGCGGTTCGCGCGGCCAAGCTAAAGCGAGCGCCGTTGGTACACAGGGGGTGGAATCTACCCCCGGCGCATTATCCGATCGGCCCGGACGATCGGGAATTGGCAACCGACATTCGTGGTTAAAATCCGAACCTTTCCGAAGCGCGCTGACGCTTCGTAAACTGGTGTGGTGATCTTCTACGGCCCAGCGCAAGGCGACCTCACCCATTGGCCAAGCCATGACCTGGAAAAGCATTCGCATCTTCAGCTTCGGTGGTCCCGAGGTTCTAGAACTCGTTGAGTATTCAACACTACCAGAGCCAGGCATGGGTGAAGTCCGGATCAAGGTGCTCGCCGCTGGCACTGGCTTCACCGACAGCTTCATCCGGCGTGGTCGCTACCCGGATTTCAAGGGACCGTTGCCCTTCACGCCCGGCTACGAACTCGTGGGCGTTGTTGAGAAGATCGGAGACGGTGTAACGCTGCCGTGTGAGGGCGAACTGGTCGCAGATCTCTGTGTCGTCGGCGGCTACAGCCAATACGCCATTCGTCCCACGCGCTTCCTGGTCAAGCTGCCCGAGGGGCTCGATCCCGCCAAAGCGGTGTGCATCCCGCTCGCCTATCTCACCGCGTTCCAGATGCTCACTCGCATCTGCCATTTGCCGAAGGGGGCAACAATTCTGGTGATCGGCGCGTCGGGCAGCGTCGGCACGGCGTTTCTGGACCTTGCGCGGCATCTTGGGCTGAAGGCGATTGGCACTTGCTCAGCCAAAAATATCCCAGCGGTTGAGCGTTTTGGCGCAACTGCGGTGAACTACCACGCGGGTGATTTCGTCACGACGGTGCGCACTCTCACGGCAGGGCGGAACGGTGGCGCGGGTGTCGATGCCGCCTTCGACGCCATCGGCGGTAGCCATTTCGCGCAATCATTTGCCTGTCTCGCACCGGGTGGGATGCTGGTTGGTTATGGCTCGCAAACCATGGCAGTTGGCGGAGAAGGCATGCTATCGGCAGCACTCGGACTGGCCCGTCTGAAACTCTGGGGCGCGATGCCTTGGCTGTTTGGTGCCCGCCACGCCGCGTGGTTCAGCATCACTGAGCGCCGCCTTGCATATCCAGATCAATTCAAAGCCGATATGGCCACGCTGTTCGGCCTGTTGCGAGACGGTGCCATCGATCCGGTTGTCATCGACCGCTTGCCGCTCTCGGCAGCGCGCGATGTCCATATGCGCATTGATGCGGGTGGGCTGGGCGGCAAGATTGTGCTGCTGCCCTGGGCTGGGCTTTAAGCTTCACTCATAGCGCAACGCCTCGATCGGATCGAGGCGGGCTGCCTTGCGGGCCGGGTAGTAGCCGAAGAAAATCCCCACCGCGGCTGAAAACAGAAAGCCCCCCACAATCGCAGTCGGCGAGGTTGGCACCGGCCAGCCGCTCACGAGCCCCACGATTTGTGACAACGCGAGCCCCACCAAAATGCCAGCCACCCCGCCCGTAACACTCATCAGCACCGCCTCGGTCAGGAATTGCAGCAGCACGTGAAGCCTCCGCGCGCCAATCGCCATGCGCAACCCAATCTCTCGAGTCCGCTCGGTCACCGAGACCAGCAAAATGTTCATAATCCCGATGCCACCGACCAACAGCGAGATAGAAGCAACCGCCGCCAGCAGCAGCGCTATCACGCGCCCACTGCTCGCCGCCGTCTCGGCGATCTGGCTGAGGTTGCGAACCGCGAAATCCGCCGTGGCACCCGGGGCGATCCGATGGCGCCGGCGCAGCGTCTCCGTCACCTGCCTAATCGCGGGCTGCACCGCCTCAGCACTTGCGGCCTGAAGAAACAGTTGGTTGACGAAGCCTGCAAGGCGCGGCGTGAGTGCATAAGGATTTGGCGGCACCGGATAAACCCAGTTTAGCGGTGCTTGTTGGGCACTGGGTGCCGCCACGCCAAGCACCTTGCGCTCCCCCGTGCTGAACGGAATCATCACAACGTCGTCCTGATCCTGCCCAAATGCAGTCTGCCCTTTCGCGACGAGCACGCCGATCACCCGCAACGGCACCCCCTTGGCCTGGATCAGGCGACCCAGCGGGCTCTCAGTCTCGCCAAACAGTTGATACGCCACAGTGTTGCCGAGCACGATCACCAAAGCCGCGCGGCTGTCGTCATCCTCAGTGATGGCGCGGCCGGCGGCGATTTGCCAGTTGGTCACCGGCGGAAAGTTGGGGCTTACCCCCTGGATTGAGGTGGACCAATTTTTGTTGCCGTTCTCAATCTGCCCTGATTGTCGGATCAAGTAGCTGACACTGCCAATCGCTGCATCCTCGCGCCTAATCGCCTGCGCATCACCGATTGTAATGACCGAGGCACTTCCCGCACCTGAGCGCAGCCCGCCAGAGGTCACAGCACCCGGCACCACCACCAGCAAATTCGTCCCCAGGCTTTGGATCTGTTTCAGCACCACCTCGTTGCCGCCTTGCCCCACCGATACCATCACGATCAACGCCGCCACACCAATGAACACGCCCAGCATCGTCAGGGCGGAGCGGGT
>CAIZGT010000141.1 GCA_903932545.1 uncultured Rhodospirillales bacterium | reverse complement strand
GATCACCATCCGCCACTTTCTGCCCGGCGACGACGCAGACCAGACGCTGCGAGAACGCCATCACAGCGCGCATGATGTGCTCGATCATGATGATGGCCACGCCCTGCTCAGACAGTTGCAGCAGCATCACCAGCAGTTCATCCACTTCGGTGTGCGACAGCCCGGCCATCGCCTCATCGGCGATGAGCAGGCGTGGATTGGCGGCCATGGCGCGGGCGAGTTCGAGTTTGCGCAGTTCGATCTGCGTGAGTTCGCGCGGCAATTTGTCGGCCTTGTCGGCCAAACCGAGCCGCCCCAGCAGCTCCATCACGCCGCGCTCACCGCCGCGCCCGGCATAGAGCATCGGCACTTTGAGGTTCTCAGCCACGGTGAGTTTGCCGAACGGGCGTGGCAATTGGAAACTCCGCGCCAATCCCATGCGGGTGCGCAGATGCGGCTGCATGCCGTCGATGCGGGTGTTGTCGAGCACGACGGAGCCAGTGGTGATCGATAGCGTGCCCGAGATGCAGTTGACGAAGGTGCTCTTGCCCGAGCCGTTCGGCCCGATCAGCCCGACGCGCTCACTCGGCATTACGGTGAAGGCGATGTCGTTGAGGGCGACGAAGCCGCCGAAGCGCTTGGATAGTCCGATGACTTGAAGCAGCGGCGCGCTCATTTCGCACCCCGCCAGCCGCGCACGAGGCCGACTATGCCGTTCGGGGACAGAGTGATGAAGCCCACCATCAGCAGGCCGACGATCAACAGATTGGCCGCCGAGGAGATTGTCACCATCGCGGCTTGCTGCACCGAACTGAGCAGGATTGCGCCGATGACCGGCCCAATCCATGTGCCGGTGCCGCCGACCAGCGGCATTGCAATGGTGTTCACTGCATAGGAGAGATTGAACGCCGAGGGCGGATCGAGATAGGCGACATAAAACGGCAGTGGTGCGCCCGCCATGCCCATCAACGCGCCGGACAGGATAGTGGTGCGCAACTTTAGCGCCAGCGTTGGCACGCCATATGCCTCCGCCGCCAACTCATCGTCGCGGATTGCGGCCAAGCCGTAGCCCATTTTCGAGCGTTCGATGCTGCGTGCCAGCACCACAGCACCGAAAGCCAGGATCATCATTGTATAGAACAGATACTCGATATAACTCCCGCCCAACGGCCCGAAGCGCGGGCGGATGACGTAGGAGCCGGACGAGCCGCCGACGAAGCTCCAATTGGTCACCACCGCTTGCGACACAATGGCGAGTGCCAGGGTGGAGATGGAGAAGAACACGCCGCGCAGTTTCAGCGTTAAATATCCCATCGCAAGGCCAACCGAGCCAGACGCCAGCCCGCCAATGACGATCAGCAACGGCAAAGCTGGGTGATACAGCTTGTTCACCGCGACCGACACGTATGCACCAATGGCGAAGAACGCAGCCGTGCCGAAATTCACGTAGCCGGTGTAGCCGCCAAGCAGATTCCACGCCGTGGCCAGCACGATGTATTGCAGCACCGCATAGCCGACGAAGAACACATATTCATTTGTCACCAACCGCCCCGCCGCCCACAGCAGTGCCAGCAACACGAAGGCGATGGCCGCAAAACGCGCATTGCTCACAGTTTGCGCCCCAGCAAGCCGGTGGATCGGAACGCCAGTGTGGGTAGCAGGAATCCGAAGGCGATGGCGGGCGCCCAAGACGGGTTCCACATATCGGAAACGATGCTTTCGGTGATGCCGAGCACGATGCTGGCGATCAGCATGCCGTTGAAACTGCCCATGCCGCCCAGCACCACCGCGGCGAAGGCGCGACCGATGAAATCCCGCCCCATGCTCGGTTCCACTGGCTCGACGATGATCAGCAGCGATCCGGCGATGGAGGCGGTGGCGATGGCTATTCCGAAGGCCAAAGCCTTGATGCGGATCGGGCTCACGCCCATCAGTCGCAGCGCCATCGGGTCTTGCGACACGGCTTGGATCGCGCGGCCAACAAAGGTACGGGCGAGAAATTGCTGGAGGGCGAGGATCATGATGATCGAGACGACAAACGCCACCAGCATCCGCCCCGGCATCCGCAAGCCCAAGAATTGCAAACTGGCCCCGATATAGGGCGCATCCACCGAGCGGTAATCCGCACCGGCCACCAGCACCAGCACCACCTCGGTGATGAACAAAATGCCGAAGAAAAACGCGAGCCCCTGCAACGCCGCGTCACCGCGACTCTCGAAACAGACGTGGTAAAGTCGATACAACCCCACCCCGAGCGCAAAGAAAATCGGCGTCAGCAGCACGCCCGCCAAGATCGGATCGATGCCGAGTTCGGTGTTGAGAACCCAGGTTGCAAACGCGCCGACCACGACAAAGGCGGGATGGGCAAGATTGGGGATGTCGAGCATGCCAAAG
>CAIZGT010000140.1 GCA_903932545.1 uncultured Rhodospirillales bacterium | reverse complement strand
GAGCGCGCGTTTTGGCGTCGTACGATTGACGACAGCGAGCAGACCGATGCGGATTTGGATCAGGCGATGGCGCTGATCGCCCGCCATGCCACGATTGCCGCCACGCTGGGCCGGGCGGCGGAGTTTGTGGCTGAGGCAAAGGCGAGCTTGGCGGTGTTCCCGGATTCCGAGTATCGCGCGGCGCTAGAGGCGGTGGCGGATTATACGGTGAACCGGCATAACTGAGCGGCGTGCCGGGCCTTGAGTATGGCTGACAATTCTGTGGAAATTGCGCTGAGCTTGGCGATGCTGTGGTGCAATTGATTTGGAATCACGCCCTACGGTGCTGAGCTTCGCCTGCAATGGCCACGATCCCAAACTATGGTCTGGGTATATTTTCCTTGAAAACCACCCGGCGGCTGTGGCGTATAATGGCCGATGGATCAAATTCCCGAAACTTCGCCAATAGCGACCGCTGCCGCCACCTTGGGGCGGATTTGGGCTGCGATGCTGGTGCGGTTCGGACGGTGCGGCGTGGCGCCAGAGCGCCAAAGGGTGACGGCGAATTGGTGCAGCGCAATTTTCCGTAGGCTCGACGCGCTTCTGACGCGGTATCAGGCAGGCAAACTGCGCCACTGCGATATGCCGCGTGTGGTGCCGCCGGGGCGTAAAATCGTCAACAATTCCGCCATTCGGATGCCGCGCAAATGGGCATGGTTGGTGCTGACCGGGGCGCATCAGGCGGCGGGGTATGGCTCGCAAATCCAGCATGTGCTGAGCGCGCCTGAAATGGCGGAATTGTTGCAACAATCTGCGCAAGCGCGGCGGATTTTGCGGCCGTTGTGTCGCGCATTGGCAATTGAATTGCCGTGGACGGTGGACAAACCGCGCGCAGAACGTGGGGTTACGCGAAGGCGCAAGCCTCGGGCGAGGCCGGAGCCGTTTTGGCCTCCGCTGCCGCGCGGAGTGATCACCTGGGCGCGGCGGGAGAAGGGTTTGGAAACGGCGATAAAGCTCAAGAAGCAGTTGGTTTTGCAAATGGCCCAAAAGCGTGGCGGCTGATCTACGTGCTAATTGTTCCGGTTGGTAATCAAATAAGGCGGGTTATTGTTGGGAACGCGGCAGTCCAACGAAATACCGCCTCGGGGCGGGGCGGGGCGGGGCGCGGTGGGATGGAGCAGGGTGGCGGATGGCGCTTCGGTTTTCCGCCCCTTCGATCGCACGGGCCTGCATTACACGCACGCAATCGTGCTCTGGCATGTGGGGGCACTCGGTGCTAACCCGCACGCATCCGCATCATTTCCCCGGAGCCAGCCATGACCGCCATTGCCGATATCGTCGCCCGCCAGATTCTCGACAGCCGTGGCAACCCCACCGTTGAAGTTGATGTCTATCTGGAAAGCGGTGCCATGGGCCGGGCTGCGGTGCCGTCGGGTGCTTCCACCGGGGCGCATGAAGCGGTGGAACTGCGCGATGGCGATAAGTCGAAATATGGCGGCAAGGGCGTTCTGAACGCTTGCGCGAATATCGAAGGCGAAATCCTCGACAATATCGGCGGCCTGGATGCGTTTGATCAGGTGGCGGTGGATATGGCGATGATTGCGCTGGACGGCACGCCGAACAAGTCTCGCCTGGGTGCCAACGCCATTCTCGCGGTGTCGCTGGCGAATGCGAAGGCTGCGGCGGCTGAACTGGAAATGCCGCTGTATCGCTATGTGGGCGGCGTGTTCGCGCGCACGCTGCCAGTGCCGATGATGAACATCGTCAATGGCGGCCAGCATGCGGACAACCCGATCGACATTCAGGAATTCATGATCCAGCCGATCTCAGCACCGACGATTGCGGACGCCGTGCGGATGGGCTCGGAGATTTTCCAGCAACTGAAGAAGGCGCTGCATGATGCAGGGCTTTCGACGAATGTGGGCGATGAGGGCGGTTTCGCGCCGGATCTGAAATCGGCGGATGAAGCACTCGGCTTCGTGGCGAAAGCGGTTGAGAAGGCGGGCTACAAGCTGGGCGAAGACGTGACATTCGCGCTCGATTGTGCCTCGACCGAGTTTTACAAGAACGGCGTTTACGATCTTGAAGGCGAAGGCAAGAAGTTCGACGCCGAGGGCATGGTGGCCTATCTCGCCGATTTGTGCGCGCGCTACCCGATTGCCTCGATTGAGGATGGCTGCTCGGAAGACGATTGGGCCGGTTGGGCGCATCTGACTTCGGTGCTCGGTGGCCGCGTGCAATTGGTGGGGGACGATTTGTTCGTCACCAATCCGCTGCGTCTGAAGCGCGGCATCGTTGAGAAGTCAGCCAACTCGATCCTGGTGAAGGTGAACCAGATCGGTTCGCTGACCGAGACGCTCGAAGCGGTGGAAATGGCGCATCGTGCGGGCTTCACGGCGGTGATGAGCCATCGTTCGGGTGAGACCGAGGACAGCACGATTGCCGATTTGGCGGTTGCCACCAATTGCGGCCAGATCAAAACCGGCTCGCTGGCGCGTTCGGATCGGACGGCGAAGTATAACCAACTGATCCGTATTGAGCAGCAACTTGGCACGGCGGCGCGTTATGCTGGGCGTGGCATTCTGAAGGCGTAAACTAGGGTGGGTGGGATGGCGCCGACGCTATCCCACCCCACAGCTTGCGTGATCACCATCCATAGCCGCGGTGATGCTCGCGCCACTCATGTTCGCGCCATTCGCGCTCATGCCACGCGCGTTCGCGGCGCTCGGCTTCCCAGCGTTCATGCTCGTAATGGCGCTCACGCCAGCCGTCATGATCCCAATAATCGGCACGCGCCTTTGGCGTGCTTGTGACCAGCAGCGCCACAGCGGCGCAGGTGGCCAAAACCAGTGTGCGTGCAGTCACGGCGCGATCCTTTTCTTGACTGTCGGCTGAAGCGATTTCAACCTGCTTACAGTCAGCGCCCCAAAAATGGCAGAATCAGGGTATATTTACCTGATTCACAACGCGTTGCGCATATGTCATCTTGGGTTGAGCAAACGGACGGGCGGGTGATGGGTTTCTGGCGCGGCATCAAACGGCGGGGGCAAGACGCGATCATGCCGTGCGTCTTTATGGCGCTGGCTGGCTATTTCGTCTGGGGCTCGTGGCAGGGCGATCGCGGGCTGGAGGCGCGCCATGTGCGGCAAGAGGCGCTGCTGGCGGCCAAGCAGGATCTGTCGTCCGCGCAGCAGGAACAGGCGGTGTGGCAGCGCCGGGTGGACGCGCTGCGCACGCAAAATCTCGACCGCGATGCGCTGGATGAGCGAGTGCGGGATCGGCTCAACCTCGCCAACCCGTTGGATATCATCGTGATGTATCCGCAGGGGCAGCGGGTGTTTTAAGCCACTTGGCTCGGAAGTGCTGTGAGTTTGGGAATTGGTGAGGTCAACACAATAACCACCTGGACCGCAAAGTCCGCCACCGCCAGGGCCATCGCCGCGTTGAGCCCAAACACTTCGCCGACCAACCCGCCGATTGCCGCGCCAATCGGCCGCGCACCGAAGCTTACCACCATGAACAGTGCCGACACACGACCGAGCAGTGCTGGCGGGGTGAGGGCCTGACGCAGGGTGGTCTGGCCGATGGTCCAACTGGTTATGCCGAAGCCGAACGAAAAAAAGCCCAGCATCGGCAACAACAAGCCCGGCTTGAATTCACTGGCCGCCAGCAGACAGACGCCGAGCAGGGAAAAGATCGGCCCAAGCGTGATGAAGCGCCCGACCGGAATGATGCGCATCACACGCGGGGCGCCCATTGCCGAGCCGAGCATGCCGCAGCCGAGCGCGCCCAGGGTGAGGCCCACGCCGGTGTCGTCCAACCCAAGCCTGCGCACGGCGAACAAAACCCAGATCGCATTGAGGACGAACCATGCCACGCTCCACACCACCGATGTCGCCATCACCGCGAGCAGCAGGGGCTGACTGCGTACGAAGGTGAGACCGTCGCGCAGATCGACCAGAATTGGGCGTCGGGTGGTGATCGGAAGTTTTGGGTCGGGGATTCCGATCATGAAAGCGCAAGCTGCCAGCGACAGCATCGCCGCCACGGTAAATGCCATGCCGCCGCCGAGGGCTGAGACCAATAGACCACCCAGGCTCGGCCCGGCGGTAAAGGCGAGGCTGCGGGCGAGTTCAAGGCGCGTGTTTGCCACCGCATAATCTGCGCGATCGACCAAAGCCGGAACCAGCGCCGGGGCCGCCACCGAATAGACGACGGTGCCGGTGGCAATTGCCGCTCCGATCACTGCTAACAAATTGAGCGTCAGCAACCCGGCTGCCAGCAGAACGGGCAGCAGCAGCAGCGCGATGGCACGCAGCAGTTCAGCGGTGACCATCAGCCTGCGTCTGCGCACCCGGTCGGCCAACAGGCCGGCTGGGATTGATAGAATCAGAAACGGCAGGCTTTGCGCAGCACTCAACAATCCGGTCTCCGCCGCCCCGGCACCAAGGG
>CAIZGT010000139.1 GCA_903932545.1 uncultured Rhodospirillales bacterium | reverse complement strand
TGGCGTCACGATCCGCATGGCCGGTCGTACTCTTCTCAACCTGGCCGATCTCACGATCGACCCCGGCAGGCGCATCGGCCTCGTTGGGCGCAACGGGGCGGGCAAGTCCACCTTGTTCAAAGCGATCACCGGATCGGTGGGCCTGGATGACGGCACAATCCGCCTCGCCGCCCGCGCAAAACTCTCATATCTCAAGCAGGAAGCGCCCTCCGGCCCACAATCTCTGCTGGAGACCGTGCTGGCCGGTGACGAGGAACGCGCCGCCCTGATGGCCGAGGCGGATGATCCGCACACCGAGCCAATGCGTCTGGCCGAGGTGCATGACCGGCTCTACACCATCGGTGCCGATGCGGCGCCTGCGCGGGCTGCCACCATTCTGGCCGGCTTGGGCTTTGACGCTGAAACCCAATTGCGACCAGTTGATGAATTTTCTGGCGGCTGGCGTATGCGTGTTGCACTCGCCACCGCTTTGTTCTCCAACCCCGACCTGCTGCTGCTCGATGAGCCGACCAACCATCTGGATCTTGAAGCCACCCTCTGGCTCGAAAACTGGCTGGCGAAATTCCCCGGTGCCTGCCTCCTGATCTCGCATGATCGCGGCCTGCTTGATCGGTGCGTTGACAGCATCGCCCATCTCGATCAGGCCAAGATTAACCTCACCCCCGGCGGTTACGATGAATTCGTCCGCATCCGCACCGAGCGCGCGATGCAACTGAAGTCCCAAGCCGAGAAAGTCGCCGATCAAAAGGCCCATCTGCAAAAATTCGTTGACCGCTTCCGCGCTTCCGCCACCAAAGCCAAACAGGCGCAGTCCCGCATCAAAGCCATCGCCAAGCTGCCGCAGATCGAGAGCGTCATCGAAGACAGCGTCACCCGCTTCAACTTCCCCGAGCCGGTTGAACTCTCGCCACCGATGCTCTCCATGGAAGGCGTGGCCGTGGGCTACACCGACGCGCCGCTGCTGAAGAACATCGCCTGTCGCATCGACATGGGCGACCGGATTGCGCTGCTCGGGGCCAACGGCAACGGCAAATCCACCTTCGCCAAGATGGTCGCCGGCCGGATGGACACGATGGGCGGGCGGGTGTTTCGCAACGGCAAGCTCAAAGTCGGCTTCTTCGCGCAGCATCAGGAAGACGAACTCGTCGGTCACGAGACGCCGATTGACCACATGCAACGCGCGCTGCCCACCGCCACCATCCAACAATGCCGCGCCCAATTGGCCCGCTTCGGCCTTGATTCTGATCGCGCCAGCAACAAAATCTCCGCCTGCTCCGGCGGCGAGAAAGCCCGCCTTCTGCTCGCCCTCGCCACCCGTGACGCCCCACAACTGCTCATCCTCGACGAGCCGACCAACCATCTGGATATCGACGCCAAAGACGCCATGGTCCGCGCGCTGGAAGCGTTCAACGGCGCGGTGTTGCTCATCACCCATGATCCCAATCTGGTGGAGATGGTGGCCGATCAACTCTGGCTGGTCTCAGACGGCACCGTGAAGCCGTATGACGGCGATATGGACGAATATCGCGTGTTCCTGGCCGAGAAAGCCCGCATTTCTGGCCGCCCCGCCGGGCGCGGCGATGCCACCGGCATGCAGGGCAAGCACGATAAAAAGAAGGCCTCGCCCGACAAGGCGCTCGCGCCTTTGCGCAAACAGGCGAAGGCGGCAGAAGCCAAGCTTGCCAAACTCAACGAGGAACTGGCGAAGGTTGAGGCCACGCTCGCCAACCCCACCATTTATCAACCGCACCGCATGGGCGACATGATCACCGCCAAAACCCGCATGTCCGACCTCAAACGCGAGATCAAATCAGCAGAAGCGGACTGGCTGGAGGCTGAAGAAGCACTGGAAGCCGCCGGCGCGTAGGGCGCAATTCTTCGCGGAATTGCGCCACTGCCACCAATTTCGATAATAACCCGGAACATTCAGATCGCCTCTCCGCGACGCGCCTTAACGGAGTTTTCCGAATCCCTGCCGCCTTGCCGCTGTCAGCACGCCGCGCGGCAGGGGAATGCGAAACGGTTCGGGCTTGGTGCGGGGGCGTCTTTTGCGCAGCTTCCGCGCGCCACAATCGGCCATCGGTTGGGTTGCGACCATCGGCACTTCCAGTGCCAACGCCCGACACAACGGCCGCATAATCCGCCGTGCCTGCGCCGATGCCGCCAGCAATGCGGTCATCTCCGGCTTGGTCAGCACCGTCTGCAACTGCATGCCGAAGCACGCCGCCTCGGACCCGGCTGCCCGCACCAGCCAGCCCCATCGCCGTGGCAAGCAGGCAACCGGCGCACGGCGCGCCTGGGGCCTCGGAGCCGCGTCCAGTCGCGTCGCCTGCCGCTGGCCCTGCCGTAGCCGCAGCCGCCCAGCCTGAAATCTTTCCAGCATCTGCATAAGCCGGGCGATGGTTCCGCTGATCCGATTATACAAGACCACCGCGCGCACCGGCTCCAACCGCCATGCCCCCAACGCCACCAACAGCCCACGCACAATCACTCGCAGATTGGCGGCGATCGCGTCAGATCGGGAAAGGGGAAGGGGCGCATCCATCCGACATTATACGTCACAGCTTCTGGCTGAACTCAACCATATTCGTGGCGCAGAATTCACACCGTCACCGCTTGTCGCGCCGCCCGCTCAATCATCGCCAATGCATGCGCCACTGTCGCGGCTCGCACCGCCGAACGGTCGCCGGGGAAGATCACATGCTCGCTGATCACACCCTCGCGCGTCGCCAAGCCGAACCACACCAAACCAACCGGCTTGCTTGCGCTGCCGCCACCCGGCCCGGCAACGCCCGTGACTGACACCGCCACATCGGCGGCGGACCGGGCAAGTGCGCCCTCGGCCATCGCGCGCGCCACGTCCTGGCTCACCGCACCAGCGCGCGCGATTAATGCCGCATCAACGGCAAGCATATCGTGTTTGGCCTCGTTCGAATACGTCACAAACCCACGATCCACCACGTCTGACGAGCCCGCAATCGCTGTCAGGCTCGCGGCAATCAAACCGCCGGTGCAGCTTTCAGCCGTCGCAATCTTCCAGCCGCGCGCGCGACAGGTAACAAGCAAAGCTTCGGCCTGGTCGAGCGTGGCTTGCGGCAACATCACTTTTTCTCCGTGATCACATCAATCTGCTTATCGGCAATCGCCTGCTTGAAGCGGGCGAAGTCGCGCGTTGTCTGATCGGCATATGCCAGCGAGAATTGCGCCACCGCCTCGTCAAAACTGTCACCGTCACCGAGATAGCCCGAAATCTCTGCTGCGTCCCCAGCCCGCGCATGGGCACGGGCGAGGGTCCGGCCACACAGACGGGCATAAAACGGCAGGGCTTGGCCTTCGATATCTGTGCCAATGGCAGCCAAGCGCGGGTCTTTCAGGCGACGGACATAGAAATCCCGCCCCTCCGCTTGGGTCCAGCCAAGAAACAAATCCGGCTCTGCCTGCATCATCCGCTGGCCCACCACCACGCGCTCGCCCTGATGGGAGAACGCGCTCGCGCCAGCATATGGCGCGAGGCAGGAAGTGGTCGCTTCCTTCAATTGCAACAACAACGTGTCGCCATCCGCTGTCGCATACAGCCCGATGGCGCAGAATGTGCCCACGCTGCCGACGCCCACCGCCTTGAATGCCACGTCATGCAGCCGGTAGCGGTTGAGCAGCACCGCTCGCTCGGGCGGCAAAGCAGCTTCATAATGCGCAAACGCCGCATGCGCCGTCGCCTCGTGCGCGCCGAGGCGATACACGCCGGGCGGGCGCTCTGGCAGCCGCAACTCGCCTCTGGCCGAGACCAAATGCCGGTTGCCGTCGATGCCGGATTGCACGATCTGACCAAGCCGGTGGCGCTCAAATTTGCGCACATCGCGGTCACCAATATCCTCCACCGCCGCGTCCAGCATCACCCGG
>CAIZGT010000138.1 GCA_903932545.1 uncultured Rhodospirillales bacterium | reverse complement strand
CCGGCGGCGTGTGGGTGCCGTGATAGCCTTGGCCGATCAGCGATTTCACCATCAAATTCTGCGCCGCCAAGCCTCGCAATTCGGCGATGGTAGCGGCTTCGTCAATCGCTTCTGGCAGATCAAGCGGGCGCTGGCTGGCGATGCTGGCCGGGACGGTTTTTGCCGTCAGATCGGCCAGCGAGGCCGCCCCGAGCACAGCCAACATTGCGCGCTGCTCGGCGACAGAGGGGCCGATATGACGGGCAACAAAGCTGTCTGCCGCTTCAAGTGCTGCGAGTTCTGCCAACGCCGCCATTATGCGGCCTCCACAAACGCTGCATAGGCGGCTTCGTCCATCAAGGCGGCGAACGCGGCGGTGTCGGCGAGCGCGAGCTTGAAGAACCAGCCCTCGCCCTGCGGCTCACGGTTCACCGTTGCTGGATCGCCTTCGAGATCTGGATTCACCTCGGTCACCTTCCCCGCCAGCGGTGCGTAAACGTCTGACGCCGCTTTAACGCTCTCCACCACGGCGCAGGCCTCCTCAGCTTCCACCTCGCGCCCTGGCTCGGGCAGTTCGACGAACACCACGTCGCCCAGCGCCTCAGCGGCATGCGCGGTGATCCCCACAGTGGCGATATCGCGCTCAAGTCGCACCCATTCGTGATCTTTGGTGAAACGGATTTCGCTCATAATGTCAGTTCCTTAGCGGGCGTAGCGGTGAGGGAAGAAGGGCATCGGCACAACAGTGGCGGGCAATGGCTTGCCGCGCACCATCAACGCAAGTTCGGTGCCATCAGCGGCGCATTCGGAGGCGACGTATCCCATCGCAATCGGCGCTTGCAGGCTGGGCGAGAAGCCGCCGGAGGTAACCACGCCAACCGGCGTGCCGTCGGGCCTAACAATTTCCGCCCCTTCACGCGCCGGCGCGCGGCCGTCAAGCCGAAGCCCGACGCGGCAACGGCTCGGCCCGTGGTCGAGCAGATCGCGCATCGGCATACCGCCCGCGAAATCCCACGCCATCTTGCGGCGCTTGCTGATCGCGAAGGTAAGTCCGGCCTCGATGGGGGAGGTTGTGGTGTCGATGTCGTGGCCATACAGCGGCAGACCGGCTTCCAGACGCAGCGAATCCCGCGCGCCCAACCCAATCATCGCCACTTCCGGCTCGGCGAGCAGCAATTGTGCGAAGCTGTCGGCCCTCTCGGCGGGGACGGAGATTTCGAACCCATCCTCCCCGGTATAGCCCGAGCGCGAGGCGCGCACCGGGCCGACACCTGCAACTTCGAGGTCAGCGATCTGCATGAATTTCATCGGGGCTGAAGCAGGCGCAAACCGCGCAAACACCGCAGCCGCCATCGGCCCCTGCAACGCCAGCAGCGCGCGGTCTTCATGGCGGGTGAGCGTCGTGCCATTTGGCAGATTGGCCGCGACATGCGCGAAATCGGCGTCCTTGCAACCCGCATTCACCACCAAAAACAACTCATCCGCAGCAATCCGCGCCACCATGAAGTCATCCAAAATGCCGCCCATCTCGCTGGTGAGCAGCGAATAGCGTTGGCGGCCCGGATGCAGACCAGCGAGATCGGCGGGACAAAGGCGTTCGAGGGCAGCAATCGAATCCGGCCCCCGCAATGTCGCCTGCCCCATATGCGAAACGTCGAACAGCCCGGCCTGGGTGCGGGTGTGCAGATGCTCGGCGATGATGCCAGTGGGGTATTGCACCGGCATCGCATAGCCTGCGAACGGCACCATGCGCGCGCCGAGGGTTCGGTGCAGAGCGTCAAGCGGGGTGGTGAGCAAAATTTCGGACATCAAGGCTCCACGCGTGGGTCATCCGATGGCGAAGCGCCACCTTACTGACCCCCCTCTGTCGCGGAACCTGAGAGATTCAGACGGTGATTGCCGTCCTTACT
>CAIZGT010000137.1 GCA_903932545.1 uncultured Rhodospirillales bacterium | reverse complement strand
GTGGCCGCTCTGCGCGCTGAAATTGCGGAAAAGAAGCCAAAGCTGGCCACCCGCCAGTCGAGCCAAAAGACGCTTGAGGCGCTGGTCCCAGCGATTCCGGAATTGGTCGGCGGCTCGGCTGATCTCTCCGGCTCGAACCTCACGCTGGTCAAGAACATGGGCGTTGTGGCGCCGGGCAATTATGCCGGGCGCTATATCCATTTCGGCATCCGCGAGTTCGGCATGGCGGCTGCGATGAACGGCATGGCGCTGCATGGCGGGCTGATCCCGTACGGCGGCACATTCTTTGTATTCACCGATTATATGCGACCGGCCATTCGCTTGGCCGCATTGATGGGCATTCGTGCTATTCATGTGTTGACCCACGACTCTATTGGCTTGGGCGAAGATGGCCCAACGCATCAGCCGGTGGAGCATCTGGCCAGCCTGCGCGCGATGCCCGGCGTGCTGACTTTCCGCCCGGCGGATGCGATGGAGACGGCGGAGTGCTGGGAATTGGCGCTGCGCCGCCAAGACGGCCCGAGCCTGCTGGCGCTGTCGCGTCAGGCTCTGCCGACGTTGCGCACCGACACGGCCGAGAACCGCTCGGCGCGCGGTGCTTACGTGCTGGCCGAGGCCGATGGCGCGCGTCAGGCCACCATCATCGCCACCGGCAGTGAAGTGGTGCTCGCTATGACCGCCCGCGCCGCGCTGGCCGCTGATGGGATCGCTGTGGCGGTTGTTTCAATGCCATGTTGGGAATTGTTCGCCCAGCAAGACGATGCCTATCGTGCCCAGGTTCTGGGCGGCCCGATCCGCATCGGCGTTGAGGCTGGCAGTTCGTTTGGCTGGGATCGCTGGCTCGGGGCTAACAGCGAATTTATTGGCCTCGATACTTTTGGCGCTTCCGCACCGATTGACGATCTCTACAATCATTTCGGGATAACGCCAGAAGCGATCAAGGCCGCCGTTAAGCGTCGTTTGGCTCAATCGTAAAGATCTTTGGGAGAAATAAAAATGGCTGTCAAAATCGCGATCAATGGCTTCGGCCGTATCGGTCGTCTTGTGCTGCGCGCTATCGTTGAGTCAGGCCGCACCGACGTTGATCCGGTTGCCATCAACGATCTCGGCTCGGTGGAAGCCAACGCCCATCTGTTCCGCTACGACAGCGTGCATGGCCGCTTCCCCGGTGAAGTGATCGTCAACGGCCAAGACATCACCATCATCCACAACGGCCGCACCTACGGCCCGATCACCGTCTCCGCCGAGCGCGACCCGACGAAAGTTCCGTTCCAGGGTGTGGACGTGGCGATGGAATGCACCGGCATCTTCACCTCGAAGGAAAAGGCCACCGCGCTGATCACCGCCGGCGCGCGCAAGGTGCTGATCTCGGCTCCCGGTGAAAACGCCGATGCCACCATCGTTTATGGTGTGAACGAAAAGACCATGACCGCCGACATGACGGTTGTCTCCAACGCCTCGTGCACCACCAACTGCCTCGCTCCGGTGGCGAAAGTGCTGCAGGACAATTTCGGCATCGTGCGCGGCTACATGGTCACGATCCACTCCTACACCGGCGACCAGCCGACGCTGGACACGCTGCACAAGGATCTACACCGTGCCCGCGCCGCTGCCGTCAACATGATCCCAACCTCAACCGGCGCCGCCAAGGCCGTGGGCTTGGTGATGCCGGAACTCGCAGGCAAGCTTGATGGCACCGCCATTCGCGTGCCGACGCCGAACGTGTCGCTGGTCAGCCTTGATGTCGTGCTGAGCAAGTCGGTCACGAAGGACGAAGTGAATGCGGCGATGAAGGCCGCGTCTGAATCCGGCCCGCTGAAGGGTATTCTCGGATACAACACCGAGAAGCTCGTCAGCTCCGACTTCAACCACGTTCCGGCTTCCTCTACCTTCGACGCCACGCAAACCGCTGTGGTTGATTGTGGTTTGGTGCGCGTGATGAGCTGGTATGACAACGAGTGGGGCTTCTCCAACCGTATGTCTGACACGGCCGCCCTGCTTGGCAGCCTGTAAGCTTCCCAACAACGCCCGGCCCCGCAAAGGCCGGGCGTTTTTGTTTCCGCGTTAACCGTTCCGCTTTGATAAGAAGGCTCTAAAATGTCCTACCGCACCATCGATGGTCTTGATGTCGCCAACAAGCGCGTATTGCTGCGCGCGGACCTCAACGTTCCGGTGCGGGACGGCAAGATTACCGACCTTACGCGCATTGAGCGCCTGTCACCGACCATCCGCGAATTGGCGGACAAGGGTGCCAAGGTGATCGTGTGCAGCCACTTCGACCGCCCGAAGGGCAAGCGCGTGCCGGAAATGTCGCTCGCGCCGATGGCCGCGGCATTGGCCGAAGTGCTCGGCAAGCCGGTGGCATTCGCCGATGATTGTGTGGGCGAAATGGCCAAGGCCGCAATCGATACGATGAGCGCGGGTGACGTTTTGGTATTGGAAAACACGCGCTTCCACGCGGGCGAAGAGAAGAACGATCCCGACATGGCGAAGGCGCTGGCCGCCAATGCCGATATCTTCGTCAATGATGCGTTCTCCGCCGCCCACCGCGCGCATGCCTCCACCGAGGGCGTGGCGCATCTGATCCCCGCATATGCGGGCCGCTTGATGCAGCGCGAGCTTGAGGCGTTGACGGCAGCGCTTGGCGCCCCGGTGCGCCCGGTTTTGGCAATTGTCGGTGGTTCGAAGGTCTCCACCAAACTCGATTTGCTCGGCAACCTGGTGGGCCGGGTGGACATGCTGGTGATCGGTGGGGCGATGGCCAACACCTTCCTCGCCGCTGATGGCGTCTCAGTTGGCAAGTCGCTGCAAGAGAGCGAGATGCACGAGACTGCGCGCGAGATTTCCGCCAAAGCGAAGGAAGCTGGCTGCGAGATCATCCTGCCGGTGGACGCGGTGACCGCCACCGAATTTCGTGCAAATCCGCCGATCAAAATCGTTGATATTTCAGCAATCCCCGATGACGCGATGATGCTCGACGTGGGGCCGAAGACCGTCCAAGCCCTGGTCGGCAAGCTTGCTGGGGTGAAGACTGTGGTGTGGAACGGCCCGCTGGGCGCATTCGAGATCGCGCCATTTGATGCGGCAACCGTGGCGCTCGCTAAGGCGGTGGCCGCTGCCACGCAAGCCGGCGCGCTGCTGAGCGTGGCGGGCGGCGGCGACACCGTCTCGGCGCTGCGTCATGCCGGTGTGTCTGATCAGATGAGCTATGTCTCCTCGGCTGGAGGCGCGTTTCTGGAATGGATGGAAGGCAAGACCTTGCCGGGTGTCGCGGCATTGAGCGCCTGAGCGCGGCGTTAATGTTTTTTTGAGACGCGTGGGCACTCCAAGAGAATAAAATCATTCTCTTGGAGTGCCCCCGTTAACCCATTCGCAAGAGTTTCATGCCAATATCCGTCGCATGATCTCGCCAAACTCCCTCTCGGCCTTTTCTGCTGCGGTTCTCAATGGGCCGGGTGTGGTAACACCCGCAGCGGGCGTGCAAAAAGTGGCACCCAACCGCGCGCCCGGGCAGGGGGCATCCGGCCCTGCGCCGTCTCGTCCTTCCGGGCAATTGGTGCCCAGCCAGGGCATACCCACGCAATTATCCCCCGGCCAAAATCTGCCGCGCGGCTCGTTGCTGGACGTGTCGGTATAGGATCAACAGGCGCAGCGCAGCGCATTCTGCCGCCGTTTTGGCGCGAAGCGGCAGACGGGGCGGATAGGGCTCTACGCGTGCATGCACGGTGATCAATCCACAACTGCGCCTTGCCAGCGCCACAATTCCAGCGCAAGCCTCCGCACATGGATTGTGCACAGCAACATAGTTGGCTCAGTGGCGTAAGATTTCTGCTTTGGGGGGCACTGAGTTTGGTGTGTGTGCCCGGAGCAGTTCATGCCGCCACGCCTGCGGTGCCTGAAGCCGTGCGAGCCGGACTGGCCGCATCGCCGCCAAAAACCGCGGGCGCTGTGGTGGTGCCTGCTCCTGTCGACGCTCCTTCGCCCCTACCAGATTTGAGCCTCGAAGCGCCACCGGATAACACCAAATCGTTGTTGGTTGGTCCGGCCTGGATGAAACCCAGAGCAACCTATCGCGGCGAGACATTCTCCGGCTCGTCTGCCACTGACCCTGGCCGCGAAGACCGTCACCTGCCATTGCCTGGAATTTCGGTGAAAGTGCCGCTTTACTGATCGCATTGGCAAAGGCAGCCTGAGATTATGCTCAATGCCCTCACTCTCCTGATAGTCTGCCAGTTCATCGGTGAAGTGACCGCGCGATTTCTCGGCATTCCGCTGCCCGGCCCAGTTGTTGGTTTGATCGTGTTGCTGGGTTTGTTGGTGTGGCGCGGTGGTCCCAATGCCGAAGTCGAGACCACCGGCAATTGGCTGCTGCGCCATTTTGGTCTGTTGTTCGTCCCCGCCGGTGTGGGCGTGATCACCCAGCTTGACGTGATCGGCGCGAATTGGTTGGCGCTGCTGGTGGCGATCCCGGTCTCTACCTTGCTCGGGCTGGTGGTGACGGGCGTGGTGATGCAACGCCTGGATCGCACCGAGGATGAGGGCTGACCGATGGAGAAAATTTTCCATCTTTGGGTCTATCTCGAAACCACGCCGCTGCTCGGCCTCGCCGTCACGTTGGTGGTGTGGCATCTCGCCGGGATGTTGGCCAACCGGCTGGGCAATGCGCCGCTGGCCAATCCGATGCTGCTCTCCGTGATAATGCTGTCATGCCTGCTGATTGCGACCGACACGCCGTATTCCGCCTATTTCCAAGGCGCGCAATACGTTCACTTTCTGCTTGGCCCGGCGACGGTGGCGTTGGCGTTGCCGATGTATGCCAATCTGAGGCGCATCAGCCGCTCGGCGCGGGCGATCATTCCGGCGCTCCTGGCGGGCTCGGTGGTGGCGGCGAGTTCGGCGATGCTGCTGGCGCGCTGGCTCGGCGCGCCTTCGGTGGTGGTGCGCTCGCTCGGGCCAAAATCCGTCACCACGCCGATTGCGATGGGCATTGCCGAGCAAATCGGCGGCCAACCGTCGCTTGCAGCGGTGTTTGTGCTGCTGACCGGGTTGACGTCGATCATCCTGATCCCGCCCACGATGAAGCTGTTCCGCATCAAGGATATGCGCGCGCAGGGCTTGGCTGCGGGGATGGCAGGCCACGGCCTTGCCACCGCGCGTATGCTGCTGATCAGCGAAACAGCCGGTGCGTTTGGCGGGCTGGCTATCGGCTTGAACGGCTTGATCACCGCCATCATCGTGCCGCTACTCGCCACGTTCCTTGCCCCGTGAAGCTGGCGGCGCTAGTCGTTTCGCGACAGATGGAGATGCCCGATGACGACCCAAACACGCCCGGTGATGCTGGTAATCCTCGATGGTTGGGGGGAGGCCGCCCCGGGGCCGTTCAACGCGGTTGATCAGGCCAACACCCCGAATTTTGACCGGCTTTGGGCTGCCAATCCGCATTCGCGTTTGCGCACATCTGGCCTGGATGTGGGCTTGCCTGAGGGGCAGATGGGCAACTCCGAAGTGGGACATCTGAACATCGGCGCGGGTCGCATTGTGATGCAGGATTTGCCGCGGATCGGGCTGGCGATTGCCGATGGCAGCATCGCCAACGCCCCAGCTCTGGTGAATGTTATCCGCGCGTTGAAGCTATCTGGCGGAACTGCGCATCTGGCGGGCCTCCTGTCGCCGGGCGGGGTGCATTCGCATCAAGATCACGCAGTGGCGCTCGCCAAAATTCTCACCGATGCGGGCATCCCCACCAAGCTGCACGTGTTCATGGACGGTCGCGACACCCCGCCGCGCGCGGGGGCGGAATATCTGGCCAAGTTCGAGCATGATCTGCCGCCGGGTGTGGAGATCGCGAGCGTCTGTGGCCGCTATTTCGCGATGGATCGTGATAAGCGTTGGGATCGTGTCAGCCGTGCCTATCTGGCAATGGCCGAAGGGCAGGGTGCGCATTTCGTCACGGCGGCGAACGTGGTGGCCGATGCCTATGCGAAGGATGTGACGGATGAGTTCATCCTTCCCGCCGTGGTCGGCACCTATGCCGGCATGGCCGATGGTGATGGGCTGATCTGCTTCAATTTCCGTGCTGACCGCGTGCGTGAAATCCTCGCAGCCTTTGTCGAGCCGGGCTTTGACGGCTTCGTGCGCCCGCGTTTTTTGCATTTCGCGGCCACCGCCTGGATGACGCATTACAGCGACGACCTCGCGCCGCTGGTGCCGCCGATGTTTGCGCAGCAGAGCATGACGCATTTGCTCGGCGAAGTGGTTGCCGCTGCTGGGTTGACCCAGATGCGCCTCGCAGAGACTGAGAAATATCCGCATGTGACGTATTTCTTCAACGGCGGCAACGAGGTGGCGAACCCGCATGAAGATCGCAAAATGGCCGCTTCCCCCAAGGTTGCCACCTATGATCTGCAGCCGGAAATGTCTGCCCCGGAACTGACCGAATATGCGCTCGCCGCGATCAATGGCGGGCAATACGACATGATCATCCTCAACTTCGCCAATCCCGATATGGTGGGCCACACTGGCGTTCTCGCAGCGGCTGTGAAGGCGGTCGAGACGGTGGATGGCTGCCTTGGGCGGATTGCCGACGCCATTGCGGCCCGTGGCGGTGCGCTGCTGGTGACTGCCGATCACGGCAATTGCGAGATGATGCGAGACCCGATCACCGGCGGGCCGCATACCGCGCACACCACCAATCCGGTGCCGGTGATGCTGATCAACAGCCCAGGCCCGCTGCATGAAGGCCGCCTTGCCGATATCGCGCCGACGCTGCTCGCCTTGCTCGGCGTGCCGCAACCGTCGGAGATGACAGGGCAAGTGCTGTTTCGGGCAACGGCTTGATTGCGCCGCGGGCCTTTGCCGCAATTCTATTGGCCGCGCCGCTGATGGCAGCGGCACCGGGTCCGCAAGAGGTTCAGCAGGCGGAAACCGCGCGCGCTTCCGCCCAAAAGGCGCAAGAAGCCGCGCGGGCCAAGGCAGCCTCGGCAGCGGTTGAGGAAAAGCGGCTGGCCGATGTCAGGGTGGCGGCCGCGCTGAAATTGCGCGCGCTGGAGAATGATCTGGCAATTTCGGCTGATCGCGTGGCAGATCTCGCACGCCGCAAGAACACCGCACAAAACGAATTGGATCAGCGCAACGCCGCATTGGCGCCATTGCTGCCGGTAATTGAGCGGCTGGGGCGCTATCCGTCTGAGACCCTGTTGGCCTCACCGCTTTCAAACGAAGATTCGGTAACGGGTATTTTGGTGCTCAACGGCCTGACCCGCCAACTCGCCACTGAGGCCGCCAGGTTGCGAGACGAAAAGACGCGGCTTGATGCGTTGAGCGCGGAATTGCAAACCGCCAGGGCTGATCTGGCAGGGCGCGAATCGGCGCAATTGGCCGATGCGCAGGCGCTCGACCGGCAAATATCCACCGCCCGCGAAACGCGGCATCTCGCTGAGGGGGAGGCGTCTGATTGGGCCCGCAAAGCCGCAGCGGAGGCCGCAAGGGCGCAGGATATCCGTCAAGCAATCGCCCGGCTGGAGGCCGCCAGCAAAGCTGAAGAGGCGCGCCATAATGCTCATCATGCGCAACCCACCGCGCCACACGCGCTGTCGGGCAAGCTCGGTGCGCTGAGCGTTCCGGTGGCAGGCAACATCACCCAGCATTTCGGCGATGAGGTGAACGGCAATGCTGCCACTGGCTTGGTTTATCAGGTGCCACCAAGTGCGCGCGTGATCTCACCTTGTGCCGCCAAAGTGGTGTTCGCCGGCACGTTCCGCAGCTTTGGTTTGCTCACCATTCTCGACTGCGGCAGCGGCTATCACGCAGTGTTGTCCGGTTTTGACCATCTCGACGCACAACTCGGCCAGACCTTAAAGCAAGGTGAGCCGGTGGGGACGATGGCGGGTTGGAACCCGATGTTGTTGGGACGCCGTCCGCAATTGAGCTTTGAGTTGCGCCGCGATGGCCAGCCGATTGATCCGATGGCGTATCTGCGCACAAATTCATAATCTGCCGCATCGTCAGCAGCCCTTGCCAGATGACGCGGTGTGACCGCAGTGTTAGTCGAAATTTCGGCGTAGCGGATTGGCAAAGCCCCGGCAGACGCCCATCTACAGATGATTGATAGAGGGACCCGAGTATGAAGTTTCGCACGTTCTTGATGCTCGGCGGCGCATTTGTGGCTGGTGCGTTTGCATTGCCGGTGTCTCAGCGCGCCGCATCCTCCTGGGGGCTCGACCTGTTTGCGCCTGCCTTTGCTGCCGAGAGCAACCGGGCTGATACCTATCGTTTGCTCAACCTGTTCTCCGACGTGTTCGAGCGGGTGCGGGCCGATTATGTCGAGCCGGTGAAGGATAAGGATCTCGTTGAGAACGCCATCAACGGTATGCTCACCGGGCTTGATCCGCATTCTAGCTACATGAATGCCAAATCATTCTCCGATATGCAGGTGCAAACGCGCGGCGAGTTTGGCGGCCTTGGCTTGGAAGTGACGTTTGAGAGCGGCTTCGTGAAGGTCATCACCCCGATTGATGATACTCCGGCCGCCCGCGCTGGGATGAAGGCCGGAGACCTGATTCTCGCCATCGACTCAAAGACCGTGCAGGGGCTTTCGCTGAACGAATCAGTGGAGAAAATGCGCGGCTCCCCAGGCAGCAAAATCGTGCTTTCGATCAAGCGCGTTGGTGTCGAGAAGCCAATTGACGTGTCGCTGGTGCGCGAAGTGATCAAGGTGCAAGCGGCGAAGTGGCATATGGAGGGCAGCGATATCGGCTATGTCCGCCTGTCTGGCTTCACCGAGCAGACCGATTCGGGCTTGCGCAAGGCGATTGCGGATTTCAAGGCGAAGTCAGGCGACAAGCTGCGTGGCATCGTGCTCGATCTTCGCAACAATCCCGGCGGGCTGCTGGATCAGGCGGTGGCCGTGGGCCAGGATTTCATCCATGACGGCGAGATCGTTTCCACCCGCGCGCGCCATCCCGAAGACAACCAGCGTTGGGACGCGCATGACGGCGATCTGACGAACGGGCTGCCTGTGGTGGTGCTGATCAATTCTGGTTCGGCATCGGCGAGCGAGATTGTGGCCGGCGCGCTGCAAGATCACCGCCGCGCGATTGTGCTCGGCACCACAAGCTTCGGCAAAGGCTCGGTGCAGACAGTGATCCCGGTTCCGGGTGACGGCGCAATGCGGCTGACCACGGCGCGGTATTACACGCCGTCGGGCCGCTCGATCCAGGGCTTGGGGATTGCACCGGATATCGAGGTGCGCGAGACCCGCGATGAGCCGCAGCATGTGCTTCCGGAGCATGAGGCTGATCTGAAGGGCGCGATCACCAACAAGGGCGGGGTGGCCGACACCACGCTGCCACCGCGCAGCGATTTGCCGCCGATCGCCAAAGATATTCCGAAGATGCCGCCGGAAAATCAGCCAACGTTTGACGTCACCAAGCCCGAGACGGATTTCCAACTGCAGCAAGCGCTTGTTGTGCTGCGTGCGATGCCGGGGCCAATTCACGCCGCGAAGTGAGCGCGCCGTGTTGACGATGCGTTAAGTTTCTAAGCCCATCCTCTCAGCGTGCCACTTCGTTCGGTGGCGATGCTGCGAGGATTGAGAATTGGCAAGATCCGCCCGCCCGCAACCATCTGGTGCAGAGCAGAAATTGCGCTGGGCTTGGCGTGCATTGGCGATGTTCTGGTCTGGGTTGCTGGTGGTCGCAGCTGGCGGGATCGGCGCGCTTGCTTGGATGGGGCCGGTTGCAGAAATTCGAGAGCAGGCTTCGCCCGTCGCACCGCTTATACAAAAACCAGAACCTGGCCATGAAGCAGCGGGCACGCCGCCCGCCACGCCCGCACTGTCACGCGACATCGCCGCGCGCCAAAACGGTGGCGTTATCGCGCCGCCTGATCCTGCATTGTTGGAACCCGCGCCGGATATCGCCAGCGGAATGTTGCCCAGAATTGCAGCCGATGGCCGCGCGCCAATGACCGTCTATGCGGCGGGGTTTGACGAGCATGATCAGCGTCCGCGCATCGCCCTGCTGGTGGCCGGAATTGGCATGAGTGCGGCCGAAAGCCGGTTGGCCATCGCCAATTTGCCCAGCGCGGTGTCACTCGCCGTCTCGCCCTATGCTGCTGAGTTGGACGAATTGCTTGGTGCCGCGCGGGCGGGCGGGCATGAAACACTGGTGTCGTTGCCAATGGAGCCGCAAGGCTACCCGCTCAATGATCCCGGGCATCATGCGATGTTGACCGGGGCGTCGTTGGCCGCAAACGCCCAGCGCCTGGATTGGGCGCTCACCCGCTTTGGCGGCTATGTCGGCGCCACCGGCGCGTTGGGCGCGTTGCGTGGTGAACGGTTTGCCGCAGCGTCTGATCAGATGGAGCCGATATTGGAGGTGATGGCGCAGCGCGGCTTACTCTATGTTGATCCCCGTCCAAACGCCCGGCGGCAGACGTGGCGGGCGGCGGGCAAGCTGCCGTATCGCGGGGTGGATCTGGTGGTGGACGACCCGGCTGGGCGTGAAAATGTTGAGTCCGCCTTGGCACGGCTAGAAGTTATTGCGCTCAACCGTGGCGCGGCCATTGGCCTAATCGGGCGTCCGGCACCACTCACGCTCGACAGGATCGGCGTTTGGTTGCTTGGGTTAGAGGCGCGCGGTATCGCACTTGCGCCGGTCAGCGTCGTGGTGCAGATGCCGCAAGCGCCCGACATCAGCCGCCAGACCCATTTAAGTTCGCGAGGCCCGCCATGATCGACCCTGCTGTTTTGCCCTATCGCCCCAACGTGGGAGCTGTGCTGTTCAACAAGCACGGTCTGGTTTGGGTCGGTCGCAGGCAGCAACATCCAACGCAGGAAGCAGCGCCGGGCGGCTGGCAACTGCCGCAAGGCGGCATCGATGCGGCCGAAGACCCGCGCGAAGCTGTGCTGCGCGAATTGGCTGAGGAAGTTGGTTCGGCCAACGCTGAGATCATCGGTGAGCATCCGGAGTGGCTCACATATGATCTGCCGCCCGATATTGTCGGCAAGGCGTTGGGCGGCAAATATCGTGGTCAGCGGCAGCGCTGGTTCGCATTGCGGTTTTTGGGTGATGATGGTGAGTTCAACCTCAACGCTGACGAGCATCCTGAATTCGATATGTGGCGCTGGGCGCCATTGGCCGAATTGCCGGACCTGGCCGTGCCGTTCAAGCGCGAGATCTATCAAACGCTGGTGCTATCCTTCGCCCGCTTCGCAGGCTAATTTCCGCCGCAACGACATATGCATATGGAGCCTGCGATGAAGTGGTATCTCGGCGCGCTGGCCATGCTGGCCTGCTCACTCCCGGCTCTGGCTGCTGACTCCGACGGTGTCCGCGTCGGCAAGGTGGACACCACCTTCCGCCTGGTGGGCCGCAATGACCGTGTGGTGATTGATCGCTATGACGATCCGCGCGTGGATGGCGCAAGCTGCTACGTCTCGCACGCCGAAACCGGCGGGGTGAAGGGCAGCCTTGGCCTTGCCACCGACCCAAATCGCTTCTCCATCGCCTGCCGCGCCACCGGCAAAGTGACGCTGCGTGGCGATGTGCCAGACAATGAAGTGGTGTTCGGCGAGAAGGCGAGCGCCTTCTTTAAGGAAATCCGTGTCTCGCGGATTTATGACCGTCAGAAGCAAGTGCTGGTTTACCTGGTGTGGTCCACATTCAGCGTGGGCACCGATGGCAGCGCGTTCAACAGCGTGACGGCGATACCGCTGAATTGACGTTACAAGGCGGCGGCTGGCGCTGCACGTTTCCGCCCGACAAACGGGATTTGCGCAAAAAGAGGGGATATTCGCATGGCTGAATTTGTCACGCTCACGGCGGCTGATGGCCACACGCTCAAGGCTTGGGTTGATGGGCCGGAAACCGCACCAGTTGCTTTAGTGGTGATCCAAGAGATTTTTGGCGTCAATTCGCACATGCGCAATGTGTGCGCTCGCTTTGCGGCGCAGGGCTATCGGGTGATCGCCCCGGCCCTGTTCGACCGCACCGAGCGTGACGTGGAACTCGGCTATCAGCCCGATGACGTGGCCCGGGGTCGCGAGTTGCGCGGCAAGATCGGCGATGCAGAGGTGATGCTCGACATTGATGCGGCGGCATTGGCGCTGCTGCATGAGAAGAGCGCGCGCGCCCTTGGCATTGTCGGCTATTGCTGGGGCGGCACGCTGGCGTGGTGGGGTGCCACTCGCACGAAGCATTTTGGCGCGGCAGTCGGGTGGTATGGCGGCGGCATCGCAAATACGCGCAGCGAAACCCCGATTTGCCCGGTGGAATTGCATTTCGGCGAGAAGGACTCGGGTATTCCGCTGAGTGATGTGGACCTCATCCGCCAAGCCCAGCCCGACATTGGGATATTTGTGTATCCTGGCGCGCAGCATGGTTTCGGTTGTGACGACCGTGGCAGCTACAGTGCACCAGACGCTGCTCTGGCACAGGAACGCACATTGGCGTTCTTCGCCAAGCATCTGCGGGGCTAGCCGCGCGTTGTGTTATGATTGCGAGCACGATGCTCGCAATCATAACGCCGCAACATTTTCAGCGCGTGGGATGCGTGCGATTATATTCCAGTTCCGCTGGCGTGAGGCGGAAGCTTACAAACACGCGATAATTGGCTTTGCCACTTGCCGGTGCTGGAAACGCAAGATGGATCGGGGCCGTGGCGAAACTCGCGCGATCCACATGTTCTGGGAAAGTGATCACCAGTGGAAAATCATGCTGTTCGATGATCGTATCGCCATCCAGCACGGTGACAACATACGTCACCTGATCGGTTCGGCTGCGCGCGCCGGCACCATGCGTGAAGGTTGACTGAATCGTTAAGTCCGACGCGACGCTGTTGCTCTCATTGCCCTGGACACAGGTTGCGGGGACTTTGTCGATGCTGCCGCTGAGCGTGATATCGGTAATGTCGCGGCCATTGCCCTGAAAGCGTGTCAGTTCGTCGGCGTTGTCGAGCAGGCCCAAGCGCGGGCAGAATTTTGGCGGCTCTTTGGTCGCGCCGCAGGCGCTGACGAAGGTGACCGCGCCCAACACTGCGAGGCGAGAGGCGAGCTGGGGAAGGCGATGGCGGAAAGTTGCGGGCATTTCGGCTCCAGATCGCTGCAATGTGGCTGCGTTTTAGCGGTGTGGGGGGCTGTGACGCAAATCGCGTGACGTGGAGACGATACCGCGCCATTTTGGCCGCCGTTTCGTCCCTGATTGATCGTCCCGAGGATTCGCGCGTCGCATGGCTGTCTATACCGAAGTTTCCGACGACGCGCTGGCCGCGTTCCTCATTGATTACGACATCGGCACCATGGTGGCGTTTCGCGGCATCGCCGAGGGTGTGGAGAACAGCAATTACTCGCTGCGAACCACCAAGGGTGATTTCATTCTCACGCTTTATGAAAAGCGGGTGAACGTGGCGGAATTGCCGTGGTTCCTCGGCTTGATGGAGCATCTGTCGGCCCATGGCGTCACCTGCCCGCAGCCTGTGCGGGGGCAGGATGGTGAAGCCCTGCGCGAACTGGCCGGGCGGGCGGCGGCGATCACCACGTTCCTGCCCGGCGTGTGGCCGCGTCGGGTGCGGGTTGAGCATTGCGGCCCGGTTGGCGAGGCGTTGGCGCAGTTCCATCTCGCGGGCCGCGATTATGCCCCAACGCGGGCCAACGCGCTCGGCCCGCAAGGCTGGGCACCGCTGCTGGCGAATTCGCTGGCGGGCGCGGATGATGTCAATCCCGGCCTCGGCGCGGAACTGTCACACGCGCTGCCCAGAATTGCTGGCAGTTGGCCGCTTGGGTTGCCGGTGGGCCATATCCACGCCGATCTGTTCCCCGACAATGTGTTTTTTCTCAACAGCGAACTGTCTGGCATTATCGACTTCTACTTCGCCGCCACTGATTTGCTGGCCTACGACATCGCGGTGTGCCTGAACGCTTGGTGCTTCGAGGCGGATGGTAGCTTCAACCTCACCAAGGGGCAGGCGCTGCTGGCGGGCTATAACCGGAAGCGCCCGATGCTGGTCGCCGAGCGCGCGGCGCTTCCGGTTCTCTGCCAGGGCGCTGCGATCCGGTTTGCCCTCACCCGCCTTTATGATTGGGTGAACACGCCGGCGGGCGCGCTGGTCACCCGCAAGGATCCGATGGATTACGTCCGCAAGCTGCGCTTCCACCTGCATGCCAGAGGAGCAGCCGATTATGGCGGATGATTCTCAGCCCGCCGCCGAGAAGGTGCTGATCTGGACC
>CAIZGT010000136.1 GCA_903932545.1 uncultured Rhodospirillales bacterium | reverse complement strand
CACGTTGGCCATTGGTCTTCTCCAAAACGAAAAACACGCTGGCCTCCAGGGGTGCCAACGCGAACGGCGTGCCTAGCCGATTGGGCGCTAAGTTGCAACCGCATGACGCAGTTTCTGGCGTTATACGGGCCTGCAATGCAGATTTGTCGGGCATTTTATGCCAATTCGACGCGCTCGTGCGACGCGCTGTTGAGTGTGGCGCATGTCATTTATATCCGACCCGCCCCAAGGCTCCGACCAGAACCACGCCATTTCGCTGGCCGCAGAGCGTGCGGTGCTGGAGGGGGCGTTGACGTTTCGCGTGGTGGGGCATGTGGGTGGCAGCTACAGCTTGGCGCGGGTGAACCGGGCATTGGCGCTGGCGCTGGCAAATGTGCGGCCGGGGCGGGTGCGGATCGCGGCGATACCGGGCGCATCATGGCGCGAATGGTGGCATGTGGCACCGAGTGAGCGCTGGCGGCTGCTCCGGTTGCGGCGCTTGCTGCCGCCTGGGGTTGAGGTGGTGATCAGCCAGCATTACCCGCTGCATGTTCCAGCCCGGCGCGGTGCGGTGAATTTCGCGCTGTTCTTCTGGGAAGAGAGCCTAATACCGGCCGAGACGATTGAGGCGCTCAACGCCGGCTTCAACGGCGTGCTCGCCCCGAGCCAGTTTGTGGCAGAGGCACTGATGCGGTCCGGGCTTGAAATTCCGGTGCATTGTGTGGGCCTCGCCCCCGACCTTGCGCCGTTTCAACGCCTGCGCCGCTCGTCGTCGGAGATCACCCGGTTTTTGCACATCTCGTCTGGCTTTCCGCGCAAGGGGGTTGATGTGCTGTTGCGTGCCTATGCCGAGGCGTTTCGGGTGGGTGATCCGGTGGAATTGGTGATCAAATGCTCCCCCAATCCGCATAACGACGTGGCGGCGCAACTGGCGGCCTGTCGCGCGGCACAGCCGAATCTGGCGCCGATTCGGCTGATTGACGCCGATATCGCTGAGGCGGACATGCTGACCTTGTATCGCAATGCCGATGTGATGGTGCTGCCATCGCGCGGTGAGGGGTTCAACCTGCCGGCAGCGGAGGCGATGGCGGCGGGGCTTGCGCTGATTGTGAGCGAGATCGGCGGGCATACCGATTTCTGCACCCCCGCCACGGCACGGCTGGTGGCGTGCCGAATGACGGCTTCACGCAGCCATTTGTCGATCCCCGGATCACAATGGGCTGAGCCGGATGCGGCGGACATGGTTCGTGCATTGCGCGAGGCCACGCTGGGCGTTGACCCCGTGCGCCTCGCCCGCGCCGCGATCATTGTGGGGGAGATGACACCCGCACGTTTGGCTGAGCGGATCAGTTGCGCCGCCCTGTCACACTTGGTGCAGGCAGGTGCGCGGGATCAGTTGCGCGGGTAGGGATGGTCAGCGTCGGGGTGGAATAATTGTTCGCCTTCCACGGTCAGCTTGCCAATCGCGTTTTGGCCCTCAGCGCTCGACAGCCAGTCGGCCAATTGATGCGCAGCCTTCAGCTTCGCCTGCGGATGGGTGGCGGGGTTGAGTTCGATCACGTCAAAGCGGCTGATAAAGGCGCGGTCGCCGTGTACCAACTCAATCAGGTCACCCTTGTTCGGCAATGCGATCCAAGTTCCGTGATCGGTCAACACGATGGCGTGGCGTTCGACGGCGGATTTGAGCGCCTCGCCCATACCGCCATGGATATCGATGAACCAGCTATGCCCATGCGGATCGATCTCGGCGGCTTTCCACAATCCCTTTTCAACGGCTTCAGTGCCACTGCGATCACCACGGGTGATGAAGGTGGCGCCTTTGGCGGCAATGGCTTGCATCGCTTTGATCGCGTTGCGGGTGTTGACGATTCCGGCTTGGTCCGCTTTCGGGCCAACGAGCATGAAATCGTTCCACGCGATCTCCTGCGGCGGCAGACCATGCCCGGCGGCCACAAACGCGGCCTCGTCGTCTGGTGAGTTGACCAGCACGATGTCGGCCAAGCCTTGGGCAGCGCTGTCGAGCGCCTGACCGCTGCCATGTGCGATCACCTTCACTGCAATTCCGGTTTTGCCGGTGAACGCGGGCAAGATCGCGTCAAGCAGCCCCGAATCGAAAACAGCAGTGGTCGAAGCCAGCACAATCGTCTCGGCCCGCAAGGGTGATGCGGCGATGCAGGCGATCGACAGGCAGATGAGAAGTTGCTTGACCATTGTTGTCTCCGGACGCCCGTTCGACGTTTGCGAGGATGTCGCTCACTGCGCTTCAACAACATTATCTCAGGCCCAACGGCAACCCTCGCGGCGGCCTGTTCAACTACATGTGTTTACAATTGGCGCTCACGGTAGATACGGCTTGCCCGCATCGGGGTGAAACAATTGCTCACCTCCCAGCGCCAGCGCGCCGATGGCCGTCTGGCCTTCGCGGCTTGCCAGCCACTGCGCCAGAACCTTGGCCGCTGTCAGCTTGGCGGTTGGATGTGTGGCGGGATTGAGTTCGATCACGTCATATCGGTTGATGAAGGAGGGATCGTGCTCGACAAGCGGCACCAGGTTGCGCTTGTTCTGGAACGACAGCCACGTGCCGCGATCGGTCAGCAACACCGCGTCCATCGCCGCCGCCGCGTTCAGCGCGGCCCCCATGCCGCCGCCGATGTCGCGATACCAGCCTTGGCCTTGTGGCGCGATTCCGGCCTTTTTCCACAGCCGCTTCTCCGCCGCATCGGTTCCGCTCTTGTCGCCACGGGTGACGAAGGGCGTGCCGGTGGCGGCAATCGCGCGCAGAGCGGTGATAGCGTTGGTACCGCCCGCGATATGCGCGGGGTCCACTTTCGGGCCCACGAACAGGAAATCATTCCAGGCGATTTCAACCGGCTTCAGCCCATGCCCCTCGGCGATGAACTTCGCCTCTGCATCCGGGTCATGCACCAGCACCAAATCGGCATCACCATGCGCGGCCGTGGCAAGAGCTTGGCCGGTGCCTTGGGCGATCACCTTCACCTCAATTCCGGTCTGCGCGGTAAACACCGGCAGGATTTTCGCCAACAGCCCCGAATTATCCACCGATGTGGTGGAGGCGAGCACGATGCTCTCAGCGTGTGCCGCCCCGCTGAGCAGCAGAAGCAAGGCCGCAATCAGGTGTTTCACAGTCGGTGTCCTCCCAAAGAAATGCCCACGGCGCTGACGGCGAGGCTGATGCCGATCAAGATAAAGCCAAGTGCCAAGGCTGAAGTGAAGTCTCCCATGCTGGTGTCAAGCACGATGGAGGTGGTCATTGAGCGGGTGTGGCCCGCGATATTGCCGCCAACGATCAGCACCGCGCCCACTTCGGACAGGCAGCGCCCGAAGCCTGCGAGGATGGCGGTGGCAATCGCGCGGCGGCTCATCGCCAGCAAGGTGGGGATGGCGCGCAGCCGCGTCGCGCCAAACACCCGCAACGGTCCGGAGAATTCCGCCCAGCGTTGTTCCAGCGCGCGATGCACCAAAGCGGCGATGATGGGGGTGGCCAGCACGGCTTGCGCCAGCACCATCGCCATCGGGGTGAACAACAACCCGAGCCAGCCGAGCGGGCCGGAGTGCGAGAGCAGCAAATACAGGCAGAGCCCAATCACCACCGGCGGCAACCCCATCATTGCATTGACTGCCAGCACGCAGGCGCGGCGCAGGCGAAATTCGCTCAGCGCCAGCGTGGCGGCCAGTGTGATGCCAAGCATGGCTGCGATCAGTGTGGCACTCAGGCTGACCCAGAGTGAGAGTGAGACGGCCTCCCACAGGCTTCCCATTCAGGTCTCCAAACCCTGGGTGCGCACGAGGCGGGCATAAAGCCCGTCGAGTGCCAGCAGCTCGGCGTGGGTGCCTTGTTCGACAGAAGCGCCATCGGCAATCGCCACCACCAGATCGGCATCGCGCACGGTGGAGAGGCGGTGGGCCACGATGATGGTGGTGCGGCCCTGGCGCAGCGTGGCCAGCGCGTGCTGCACCAGCGCCTCGCTCTCCGCGTCGAGTGCCGAGGTCGCTTCATCCAGCAGCAGAATGCGTGGGTTGCGCAGCAGCGCGCGCGCAAGCGAAACGCGCTAGCGTTGGCCGCCGGAGAGCTTGCCGCCGCCGGTGCCCACCATCGTCTCGTAGCCCAGCGGCAATGCCTCGATGAAGTCAGCGGCGGCGGCGGCGCGCGCGGCTTCGTGGAGTTCGTCGTCGGTTGCATCCGGTTTGCCCATGCGGATATTGGCGGCAACGGTATCGTCAAACAGCAGCGTCTCTTGCCCCACATAGGCGATGGCGCCGCGCAGTGAGGCGAGTTGCACGTCTCGCAGATCGGTCCCGTCCAGCCGGATGGCGCCGGTGGCGACGTCATAAAACCGCGGGATCAATGCCAACGCGGTGGATTTGCCAGCGCCAGACGGACCGACGAGTGCCACTGTCAGCCCCGGTTCAGCCGTGAAGCTCACATCACGCAAACCAGCGCGGCCATCCGGATAGATGAAGCCGACATGGTCGAATTCCAGCCGCCCATGGCCCGGCGGCAGCGTGGTGGCACTGTCACGATCGGCCACACCGTTGGGCTCGTCGATAATGCGGAACACGCGTTCCAGCCCGGCATTGCCCTCCTGCATCGAGGCATTGAGATTGCCAAGGGCGCGCAACGGCTGGGCGGCGAGGAGCAAGGCGGTGATGAAGGCGGTGAAGTCGCCCAGCGTGCCGGTGCCATGCGCCGAGCGCCAGCCGACGAAGCCGAGCACCGCCGCCACCGCCCCGCCGCCGAGCACCTCAAGCAGCGGATCGACGCGCGAGCGGCTGCGGGTGATGCGCATCGTGGCATCATAGAGCTTGCCGAACGCCGAGGCGGCGCGCTTGGTTTCGCGCGCTTCCAGGCCGTAAGCGCGCACGGTGCGGGATTGTGAGAACGTCTCGGTGAGCATAGCTGCCGTCTCGCCCATCGTCTCCTGCATGCCGCCGGAAGCGCGCCGGATACGCTTGCCGATGCGTTGGATCGGTAGCCCGGCAATTGGATACAACGCGGCGGCGATCAGGCAGAGTTCCCAATCGGCATAGATCATCGCGCCGATCAGGCCGACTACCTTCACCGCATCACCCACCGAATTCATCGAACGCGCCAGCGCCTCGCGGATCATTGTCGCATCCGTGGTGAAGCGGGCGGCGAGGGCTGCCGGGGCTTCACGCTCCACCTGCGCCAGATCGGCGTGCATCAGGCGGGCGAACATGCGGTTCTGCAGGCCGCGAATGGCGAGCATCACGAGTTTCTGCGATAGCACCGCCTGGAAATATTGCGCGATGGATTTCACCGCTGTCAGCCCCAGCACCAGCAGCGGCACTTGATACAGAATGCGCGCGTCGTGGGCGGCAAACATATCAATCGCGTCGCCCACCACCTTGGGATACAGCGCCTGCAGCGCTGCCATGATCGCGGTCAGCAGCAGGACCAGCCCGAGCAAGGCAATATTCTGGCGGATATGTTCGCGCCAGAGGCGGCGGAACAAATGCTTCTTTTCGGCGGGCGCTGTGCTCATGGCGCGCGTTTATCAGGCTCAGGCGCGGCTGGATAGTTCAGCGAGCAGCGCCGCACGGTCGGCGTGGCAGCCCGAGGCGAGCCAGCTTGCGCGCAGTTCGCGCAAAATCTGGCCCATTTGGGGGCCAGCCTTGATCCCCGCCGCACGCAGATCACGGCCCTGCACCGGAAACACCGGCGGCGCGATCGCGGCGATGCGGTCGCGCAATTCGGGTGCGCGCCCAGCGATCCAGGCACGGCCGAGCAGAATATCGGGCGGCGTGTCAGCGAGCAGGCGGCGCAGATCGTCCTCGCTGGCAGTCTCGTCCGGCGCGGGGCCTGCCAAAGCAAGCAGGCGTTCGGCCTCGGCACCGGAAAGGTTCAGCGGGGCTATGCCGTGCGGCAACAGCGCGGCGAGGCGCAGAATGGGATCGGCCGGCAGAGCGTTCAGCGGGCATAGTTTTGCCTCAGGTAGCAATACCGCCAACACGCCCAATTGCTGCATCAGGCTGAGCGCCCGATCGGGCGTGGTGGCGGCGAGGATGCGGCTGGTCTCGCTCCACACCCGCTCGGCGGAAAGTTGCACCAAGCCGTCACGATGGGTCGCGATGGCTGCCACGGCGGCGTGGTCTGGCTCTGCTTTGTTGTAGCGCGCGAAGAAGCGGAAATAGCGCAATATGCGCAGATAATCCTCGGTGATGCGGGTGGCCGAGCAGCCGACGAATCGCACAATCCCCGCCCGCAAATCGTCCACCCCGCCGAAATAATCATGCACCATGCCGTCAGACGTGAGGGACATCGCATTGATGGTGAAATCCCGCCGGGCGGCGTCCTCCCGCCAATCATCGGTGAACGCCACCTGGGCGTGGCGGCCATCGGTTTCGATGTCGCGGCGCAACGTGGTGATCTCGAAGGTCTCGCCCTCCGACAGCGCGGTGACGGTGCCATGCGCGATTCCGGTGGGGATTGCCCGTAATCCGGCGGATTCCAACGCCTTGATCGTCTGTTCGGGCGTGGTTGGCGTGGCCAGATCAACATCGGCCACGCGCACTCCCGCCAGCGTGTCCCGCACGCAGCCGCCCACCGGGCGCGCTTGTGGCAATGCGCGCAGCACGGCGGCGAGGCCGGGGCGTTGCAGGAACTCAGGTGTTGCAATCACAATCGACAAAATTGCAGCCTCGACGCAGGAGAAAACGAATTCTAGCGTGGTGTGATGAATTTTTCGCCCAATGACACGCGGCTGGTGATGCCGTCAGATATCTACGCACGATCCTATCAGGCCGCCATTGCCGAAGGTTTGTCGATTCACCCCGACGCCCCACCGGCAGACTTCGCCCATTTCGCGGCACATGTGCAGTGGCTGAATGCGCCAAACGCCGAAGTTCGTCTGCCCAATGGCCGCCGCGCTTTGCGGGTGCCGCAGGTGGAGGCGTGGTTGACCTATGCCTACACCTTCGTGGGCCGCGTGGTGATCCGCACCCGCCTCACACCTGAGTTGGAGGCCTGGGGCGGGCATATTGCGCCGGAAATCCGTCCGAGCCTGCGCGGGCAAGGCTTCGGCAGTTTTCTGTTCGCCATGGCGCTAGAGAAGGCGCGGGCAAACGGATTGCGGCGGATCATGCTGACCTGTCGCGACGATAACGCCGCCGCCGAACAGATGTTTCTCCGGCAAGGGGCGGTGGAGGTGGAGAGTCCATCGCTTGAGGTGAGGCGGTTTGTGATTGAGGGGTAGCCATCCGTCATTGCCACGCTTTGCTCGCAATCACAGGTTCGGTGGGGCGTCAAACCGCCCTGCGTGATCGCAACGCCGCTGCCAATGTTCCATCATCCAGCACATCCAGCGCGCCGCCCATCGGCACACCTTGGCCAACCCGGCTGATCGTCACCCAATAGACGCGCAGACGATCCGTCAGCCAATGCGCGGTGGTGGCGCCGTCCACCGTGGCCCCGAGCGCCAGGATCACTTCCGATATGCCACCGCCTTGAATGCGGGCGAGAAGTGGCCGCACATTCAGATCATCCGGCCCTTGCCCGGCCAATGCTGAGAGTGTGCCGCCGAGGACGTGATATAGCCCACGATGCACATGCGCGCGTTCCAGCGCCCACACATCGCCCACCTGCTCCACCACACACACCACCGATTGCTCGCGATGCGGATCAGAGCAGATCAAGCAAGGATCGGCGCTGTCGAGATTGCCGCACAGGGTGCAGATTTTGATCGCCGCCGCCGCTTCAGCCAACGCGCTGGCAAGCGGCAGCATGCGGGTGTGTGGGTCTTGCAACAGCTTGAGCGCCGCCCGACGCGCCGAGCGCGGGCCGAGGCCGGGCAGGCGTGACAGCAGCGTGATCAGGCGCTCGATTTCAGGGCCGCCCATCTCTACTGCCCAACATCGCAAACAAGCACGTCATTGCGACGAGCGCAGGCGAAAAAGCATCCCATCGAACCCCGAGTCGGCATTTCGATGGGTTGCTTCGTCGCCGTGTGCCGCCTCGCAATGACGCATAAAAAACGTATCACTCGTCCTCGCCCCGGCGCCGGGCGAGAATATCGCGCTTACCCACATGATTGGGGGCAGTGATAATCCCCTCGCGCTCCATCTGCTCGATCAGATTGGCGGCGCGGTTATAGCCGATTTTGAGGCAACGCTGGAGATAAGACGTGCTCGCCTTGCCGTCGCGAGTGACGATATCAACCGCCATATCGAACAGGTTTTTCTCGTCATCCTCCGCACCCGCGATCCCGGACAGCGCAAGTTGTTCCGGCTCGGGTGGGGCTTCAGTGATATCATCCTGATAATCCGGCTCACCCTGTTCGCGCAGGAACGCCACCACATCCTCCACCTCACGATCCGAGACGAACGGTCCGTGCACGCGGGTGGTGCGGCTGTCGGCTTGGAACAGCATGTCGCCCTGGCCCAGCAGCTGTTCGGCCCCCATCTCGCCGAGGATGGTACGGCTGTCGTGCTTGTTCACCACGCGAAAGCTGATGCGGGTGGGGAAGTTTGCCTTGATGGTGCCGGTGATCACGTCCACCGAGGGGCGTTGCGTTGCCATAATCACGTGAATGCCCGCCGCACGCGCCATCTGTGCGAGGCGCATCACGCTCGCCTCGATGTCTTTGCCGGCCACCATCATCAGATCGGCCATCTCGTCGATCACCACCACTATCAGCGGCATTGGATCAAGCGCGATTTGCTGGTCCTCAAAGATCGGCTTGTTGGTCTCGCTGTCGAATCCGGTCTGCACCCGCCGGCTGACCGCCTTGCCGTCACGCCGCGCCTCGGCGACGCGCGCGTTGTAGCCTGCGAGGTTGCGCACCGAGAGTTGGCTCATCGCGCGATAGCGGCGCTCCATCTCGCGCACCGTCCATTTGAGTGCGGAGATCGCCTTCGCCGGGTCGGTTACCACCGGGGCCAACAAATGCGGAATGCCCTCATACACCGAGAGTTCGAGCATTTTCGGGTCGATCATGATCAGGCGGCATTCGGCGGGAGAGAGCTTGTAAAGCAGTGAAAGGATCATCGCATTGATCCCCACCGATTTGCCCGACCCAGTGGTGCCTGCCACCAGCAGATGCGGCATCCGCGCCATGTCGGCCAGCACCGGCGCGCCGGAGATATCCTGGCCCAGCGCGATGCCGAGCTTGGCGTTCTGCGCGTCCCATTCCGGGGAGTTGAGCAGTTCGGACAGATACACCGTCTCACGCTTGGCATTCGGCACTTCGATGCCAAGCACAGACCGACCCGGCACCACGGCGATGCGCACGGCATGCACCGACAGGCTGCGCGCCACGTCGTCTGACAATCCAATCACCCTTGTGGCGCGGGTGCCAGGGGCGGGTTCGAGTTCATACAGCGTTACCACCGGGCCGGGGCGAATGGCGACAATTTCGCCCTGCACGCCGTAATCCTTGAGCACGGATTCAAGCAGGCGGGCATTGTCTTCCATCTGCTCGGGGGTCAATTGCACGCTGAGGTCACGCGGCGGTGCTGGGGTGAGCAGTGACAGCGGCGGGAGTTCCCAGCTTGCTTCCTCGAAATGCTGCGGTGGCGGTGGTGCCGCTTCAGGCTTGGCGCCGGCAAAGCGCGAGATTTTTGGCGCGGGCGCTGCGAGCGTGGGCTCAGTGCGTGCGCGCGGCGCATCTGGCGGGACGCCATTGGGCGCGGCGCGACGGTCGAAGGCGAGCGGGGTTTTCCCCGGTTCGGCGGTGGTTGGTGCTTCATGGCGCGGAATGCCGAGTTGCTGGCGCGGGGCGGGCGGCAATGGCTGCACCACATGGGGTGTCTCGGCTTGCTTGGTGCCATTGACGGTGCGCAGCAGCCACGTGCCCAACCGCACCAGCGTGCCGGTGCCCTGTGCCACCGCGCCAGATGCGCGCCGCGCCTGCACCGCCGAGCCGCGCGCGGCCCGACCAGCGGCGCGCCACTCTCCGGCGGTCAGGCCCAGGGCGATGACAGACAGCAGCAGCGCCAACACTCCCGCGCCGAGCAGGGCAACAACGCTCCCGATCGGCCCAAGCAGGCTGCCCGCCATCTCAGTCCCCGACAAGGCGAGCACCGACCCCACCGCCCCGCCAGGGCCAGAGGCAGCAGGAAATTGCAGTGCCGTCGCAGATTGTTGTGCGATGGCAGCCAGCACGGCGGCACTCAGCGGCAACGCGGCGAGCAGACCCGCGATACGCAGCAAAATCATCGTCAAGCCGCGATGCGAGCCGATCCGCCAAGCCCAACCGAGCAACGCCAGACCGGGCAAGAACGCCGCAAGGCCAAAACCCTGCATCAACGCATCCGCCACAATAGCACCGGGCGGCCCCGCGAGATTGACAGCGCGGGCGGTGGTGGCAGTGTCAAAGGATGGGTCCGCTGGGTTGTAGCTGGACAGCGCCACCAGCACCGCAGCCCCGAGCCCCGCGAGCAAGAGTGCCAACAACTCCGCAAACCGTCGGCGCATGAGCAGGCGCAGCGGGGGGGCAAAATTCGGCGGGGCGGCCATGGCAGGCGGCATGCGGGGCTCCGGCAGGGCGATGCGGGCGATTTAGATTAAGGTGCGAGCTTTATGCCACAAGTGGCTGATTCGCCGCCATCATCAAGATTGCGCACGCAACGCGCAGCTCAAATCCGCGCCATACCATGCGGTGCCGTCGAAGCCGCCGTGACGCGCAAGCTAATGCCCGATCACTTTTTTGGCGACGACCGAGGCCACCGAACCCAACCCATTCCCACGAATTTTGCTGATGAATTTCTTTGCATAATACCGCATCGGAGCGGCTGCCTGTGTGGCGGCCTCAAAGCGGAGATCATCCTCATCTGGCACACCGTAAGCGCATGAGGCGCAAGCGCCGGTTTTCAGCGCGTTGGTCACCAACCCTTTGCGCCATGCAACGTAATTTTCGCTGGTCCACGCCGCGAATAGATCACTTTCAGCCGTCAGTTTGCCGATTGCATATTGCTTGTGCGATTGCACGTCAGACCGGAAATTGCAGCACGGCATCATTGTGCCATCCGTCTCAATCTGCATTTCATCGAATGGTCTGATACAAGGCGCTGTGCGACGAACAGTTTCGTTCACAGTCAAGGACTGGCCGCGATCTTGGCGCACCGGCACCCCCTTGGCGGTGCCGCCAAAATTATAAGCTCGATAGATAAAGTCCAAATCTTCCGGCCCCTGGACTTGATATTGTATGCCCAGTTCGCTCGAAACCTCGACATAGTGCAGCCCCAAATTCTGAATGCGCTTGTTCAGCACATCATGGGCGTGGTCATCGGTGTAATGTTCAGGTTCGATATGAGCGGTCGCTTCAATTGCTCGGCAACCAGCGGCGTATAATGCATCAAGATAATCCCCATTGGTAAAAATTTTGAGAATTGCATGTGGAAGCAGAGTTCTGGCTTCAGTCAGTCTTTTGATAATATAGTCGCGATCGTAAAGCGGTTCATTGTAGCGGTGAAAACACAATTCACCGCCCCATTCAATATCTGCAAGTTGCCTTATTATGTTGCTGTATAGATCATCGGACATACGGACTTCCGCTGCCCGCCGGTTAATAAAGCTATTGGGGCAGTAGCTGCAAGTTCTGTTACAATAAGTGTTTATTTCAATTTCAATCCGGAAAACTGAGTTCTTAAATAAAACCCGAGCATTCGAAGGATGTTTTTCGAAAAACCGCTTGGCTAAAGTGGGGTGCATTGGCCAACTCTAATAAAATTTTTTGCTGCACAGATAATAAGAAAATTGAATTTTGTGTCAATCTAAACGACTTGCTCGATGGCGCTGCACGCGCAAAAAAAGAGGCGCCCCGTTGCCAGAGCGCCTCCTTTACCCAACCGAATTGCGGTTAGATTTAGCCCATGCGTTCGCCGTGCAGCGACACGTCCAGACCTTCACGCTCTTCTTCCGCCGAAACACGGATGCCGATCACCGCATCGATGATCTTGAGGATGATGAACGACATCACGCCCGACCACACCAGCGTGACGCACACCGCGACCACCTGGGCTTCGAACTGCGCAAGGCCACCAATGTGCAGGCCGTCCGGAGCGTCCTTCGTTGCCGAGAACGGGCCGTAAGCGAACACGCCGGTAAGCAGCGCGCCGATGATACCACCGATGCCGTGCACGCCGAAGGTGTCGAGGCTGTCGTCATAACCCAGCATGTGCTTCAGACTCGTTGCCGACCAGAAGCAGATCACGCCAGCGGCCACGCCGATGATGATCGCCGAACCCGGCGTCACGAAGCCGGAAGCCGGGGTGATGGCCACCAAGCCAGCAACCGCGCCGGAGATGCAGCCGAGAACCGAGGGCTTGCCCTTGGTGGCCCATTCCGCAAACGTCCAACCCAGAGCAGCGGCAGCGGTTGCAATCTGCGTCACCGTCATCGCCATACCGGCCAAGCCGTTGGCAGCAACCGCCGAGCCAGCGTTGAAGCCGAACCAGCCAACCCACAGCATGCTCGCACCGATCACGGCGTAAGCAAGGTTGTAGGGGGCCATGTTCTCGGTTTCATAGCCAAGACGCTTGCCCAGAACCAAGCAGCAAACCAAGCCAGCAACACCAGCGTTGATGTGCACCACGGTGCCGCCTGCAAAGTCAGCCGCACCCGGCAGACCGAACACGCCAGCGCCAAGGAAGCCGGTTGCCGACCACACCCAGTGCGCGACGGGCGAGTAAACCAGGATCGACCACAGCACCATGAAGATGCACATCGCCGAGAACTTCATGCGATCCGCAAACGCACCGCAGATCAGCGCCGGGGTGATGATGGCGAAGGTCATCTGGAACATCATGAAGACGCTCTCAGGAATGGTCTCCGTCGTCGCACTATCGGTGCCGGCACCGAGCACGAACGGCTTGTCGAAGTTCTGCGCGATGCCGTCGAGCATGAAGCGGCTCAGGTCGCCGATGTATTCGTTGCCGTTGGTGAAGGCCAGCGAGTAGCCCAGCACAGCCCAGGTGATGGTCACCAAGCAGGTGATCATGAACGACTGCATCAAGGTGGCAAGAATGTTCTTCTTGCGGACCATGCCCGCATAGAACAGCGCCAAGCCCGGAATGGTCATCATCAGCACCAGCGCGGTGGAGGTGAGCATCCAAGCCGTGTCACCACTGTCGAGCTTCGCAGCATCGGCGGCGGCGGCGGCAGCAGGTGCAGCAGCAGCGGCCGCAGCGCCGGCAGCGGCGGCGGTATCATCGGCCCAGGCAGGGATCGCTGCCAGCAAGGGCAGCAGCGCCAATCCAGCGCGTCGCATCATTGTCTTCATCGTTGAGATTCCTTGGTATTTAAAGGTCAGAGCGCTTCGCCATCGGTCTCACCGGTGCGAATCCGCACGGCGCGTTCGAGATCGAAGATGAAGATCTTGCCGTCGCCGATCTTGCCGGTGTGCGCGGCCTTGGAAATGGCCTCCACAACCTGATCGGTCAGGTCGGCGGGAACCGCGACCTCAATCTTCACTTTTGGCAGAAAGTTCACGTGGTATTCCGCACCACGATAAATTTCCGTCTGCCCCTTTTGACGGCCAAACCCCTTAACCTCCGAGACGGTCAGACCCTGAACGCCAAGCGGCGTCAGTGCTTCACGAACGTCGTCGAGCTTGAATGGTTTGATGATGGCCATGATCAGTTTCATGTCGCAGCCCTGT
>CAIZGT010000135.1 GCA_903932545.1 uncultured Rhodospirillales bacterium | reverse complement strand
GTGGATGTCGGCAATGGTGGGCTGTCTGCTACCATGCAGATTGCCACCAAGGGCTACCCGATGTCCGTCCTCGCCGATGGCTGCGACGGCGGTTGGATGATGCTGGCGCGGTCTGGGATCACCAAATTCTCCGACCTGGTCGGCAAGAAAATCGCGGTGCAGAATGGCTCGATCGGCTTGGTAAGCCTGAACTGGAAACTCAAGCAGGAAGGCATCGCCGACAAAGTTACGCTGCTGTTCCTCGACAATCAGGACCAGCCGGTGCCGTTGGCGCGCGGGGATGTGGATGCGATTTGCTGCTTCGAGCCCTACGCCACTTTCGCTGAAATCAACGGCTTCGGGCATAAGCTCTGGGTGCCGTATGACAGCCCGATGGGCAAAACCAATCTTGGTTTCGTCGCCTCGGTGGCGCTGATCAAGAAAGATCCGGCGCTGATCAAAACGCTGGTCCAGGCGCATGTGAAGGCGACCAACGTGATGAAGGCGAACCCGAAAATCGCCATCGAAACCACCATCAAGCAGTTCAACATGGCACCCGACGTGGCAGAGGCCAGCGTGAAGAACCTGTTCTATTCCGCCGATAGCGGCGCGGCGTTTCAGTCCGGCCTCAAAGCATTGGCTGGCATGATGCTGGCCGACAAAATGCTCGACGTGTTGCCCAATTGGGATGAGTTCATCAATACGAGCTTCATCTGATGAAACTGGGCCGCCTCGTCGGCCTGCTGCCGATTTTGGCGCTGCTGTTGGCATGGCAATTGGCGGTGCTGGCGAAAATCTACCCGCCAGTGCTGCTGCCGCCACCGCTGAAAGTGGCCAACGCCTTCGTGTTGTTTGGCGATCAAATCGCCAGCAATGCCCTGGCCAGCATCACCCGCGTTGCCATCGGCATCGGCCTCGCATTCCTGGTGGCAGTGCCAATGGGGCTGATGATCGGCCGGTTCGCGTGGCTGGACCGGCTGACGGATTGGTCGATCCAAACCTTCCGGTCCATCCCGCCAATCTCGCTGATCCCGATGGCAATGTTGTTCTTTGGCATCGGCGATGAGCCGGCGATTGTGCTGATTTTCATCGCAGGGCTGTGGCCGCTGTTGCTCAACACCATCTTCGGCGTGCGCGGTATCGAGCGGACGATGCTCAAAGTCGCCACCGCAGCCGGCGCCAGTGAAGTGCTGATCCTGCGCGACATCATCTGGCCGGCTGCGTTGCCGAATATCTTCACCGGCCTGCGTCTGGCCGTCGGCGGTGGCTGGCTCACAGTTGTGACAGCCGAGATGATCGCGGTGAAATCCGGCCTCGGCTACATGATCCTCAACGCGCAGATGACCTTCCGGCCTGAGTTGATCTTTGCCGGGATTATCGTGATCGGCGCGGTCGGTTTGCTGGGAGATTATGCGGTGCGCAGACTTAAAGCATGGGCGTGTTCCTGGCAGGAGGGCCTCACGGCATCCGAGCAATGACCGGCTTTATCGAATGCATCGATATCGGCAAAATCTACCAGGGTCGTACCGGCGCGGTGGAGGCGTTGCGCGGCATTAATGTGGCCTGCGCTGAGGGCGAATTTGTCTGCCTGCTTGGTCTCTCAGGCTGCGGCAAGAGCACGCTGTTGCAAATGATCGCCGGTTTGGAGCCGCCATCCTCCGGTCAGATCATCGTCGCCGGGCGCGAACTGGATGGGCCATCGCAAGCCACCAGCATCGTGTTCCAGGATCACGGCCTGTTCCCGTGGATGAGCGTGCAGCAAAACGTAGAATTCAATATGAAGGCGCGGGGGGTGAAGTCGGCTGAGCGTCGCGCCCGCGCGGTAGAGATGTTAGAACTCACTGGCCTTGCCGGGTTCGCTGGCAGGTATCCGCACGAACTCTCCGGCGGCATGCGCCAGCGCGTCGGCATTGCCCGCGCGCTGACCACACGGCCGCGCGCCTTGCTGATGGACGAGCCATTTGGCGCGCTCGATGCCCAAACCCGTGGGCATTTGCAGGCTGAACTCCTGGAAATCTGGGCCTCCCAGCGCACCACCGTGCTGTTCGTCACCCATTCGATTGACGAGGCAGTGTTTCTCGCCGACCGCATTTTGGTGTTCACACCCCGCCCCGGCCAACTCTCGGCGAACGTGCCAGTGGATCTGCCGCGCCCGCGTGATCCGCGCAGTGCGGCATTTGCCGAAATCGCGGCGTCGCTCAGGGCGGCACTCGGCCCCGAAGGAGGTAGCGAGTGAGAATTCTGATCGCCAATCCGAATACCACTCAGGCCATCACCGACCGCATCGCCGCCGTCGCAGCCAATGCCGCCTCACCCGGCACTGAGATCGTCGCGGTTACCGCCCGTTTCGGGGCGCAATACATCGCCACGCGCGCTGAGGCGGTGCTGGGCGCGCATGCCGTGCTGGAACTCTTCGCCGAACACGCCGAGGGCTGTGACGCGGCCATCGTCGCCGCCTATGCCGACCCCGGCCTTGGTGCAGCCCGCGAATTGCTGAACATCCCAGTGGTCGGCATGGCCGAAGCAGCAATGCTCACCGCCTGCATGCTGGGGCGGCGTTTCGCGGTGCTCACCTTCGCGGTGGCGTTGGAGCCATGGTATCAGGAATGCATCGAATACAATGGCTTGCAGGCTCGATCGGCTGGTGTGTTCTGCCTGGATGAGCCGTTTAACGACATCAACACCGTCGCCGAGGAAAAGGCTGCAAAGCTCGCCGAACTCGCCAATCGGGCCATCGGCGCAGGCGCCGATGTGTGCATTCTCGGCGGTGCGCCGCTGTCGGGATTGGCGGCGCAGTTGCGTGATAAGGTGGCGATCCCGTTGGTCGATGGTGTCGCGGCAGCCGTGCGTCAGGCCGAGACGCTGGCCGCGCTGAACCCGCGCAAGCCGATTGCCGGCACTTTCCGCCGCCCTGGCCCGAAGCAGATGACCGGCATATCCTCCTCTCTCAAGACATTCTTCAAAGGCTGATCAACATGCCCTATGCAACCACCAATGACGGTGTGCAGCTCTATTATGAAGAGGTCGGCTCGGGCATCCCGCTGATCTTTGTGCACGAATTCGCCGGTGATCATCGCGCCTGGGAGGCGCAGATGCAGCATTTCGGCAGGCGTTATCGCGCCATCACCTTCGCCGCACGCGGCTATCCGCCATCTGACATCCCGCCCGATGCGTCCTCCTACAGCCAAGCGCGGGCGGCGGATGATATCGCAGCGGTGCTTGATCATCTTGGCATCGAGAAAGCCCATATTTGCGGCCTGTCGATGGGCGGTTTCGCCACCCTGCATTTCGGCTTTCGCCATCCAGATCGTGCGCTCTCCTTATGCGTCGCAGGTTGCGGCTATGGCGCGGAACTCGACATGCGCGAGAAATTCCGTGCGGAAGCCGATGCGGTGGTGGCCTCGCTGCTCACGGACGGCATGGCGAAATTCGCCGACCGCTACGCCCACGGCCCCACCCGAGTGCAGTTCGAGGCGAAAGACCCACGCGGATTTGCGATCTTCAAGGCGCAACTGGCCGAGCATTCAGCATTGGGCTCCGCGAACACGCAGTTGGGCTGCCAAAAGGAGCGCCCGTCGCTCTACACCCTCACTGCCGAAATGGCCGCACTCACCGTGCCCACCCTGGTCCTGACCGGCGACGAGGATTGGCCTTGCCTCGCCCCCGCCTTGCTGATGAAGCGCACGATTCCGTCCGCCGCATTGTCGGTCATGCCGAATTGCGGCCACACCATCAATCTCGAAGCCCCGCAGATGTTCAACGAGATCGTTGAAGACTTCATGGCACAGGTGGACGCCCTGCGTTGGCCGCTGCGCGATCCCCGCGCGATGATCACGTCCATTACCGGCATCAAATAGAGGGTGATTTCCGCGCGTGGGATAGCCCCAGCACATGTTCGCGCATC
>CAIZGT010000134.1 GCA_903932545.1 uncultured Rhodospirillales bacterium | reverse complement strand
TCAAACGCCGCCAACGTATCCCTTCCATACAGATGCAATTGTCAAAGAACAAAACCTCTACTTTCGAAGCAGTCCGTAGTGGAAAACAACTCAGCGTCGGGAGCGGCGTTCTAGGACTGTGAACTCAGGATGTCAAACACAATCTGACTGTCTGCCGCTCTTTTTTTCCGAGCCATGCCAAGGCCACTGAATTCTCTGGTTTTCTTCCCGCCCCGAACGCGGATAGATGGCCGCATCAGGGAGTGAGCGATGCAGCATTTTCCAATTTTTCTCGATCTGACCGGCCGCGCCGTGCTTGTGGTGGGGGAAGGTGAAGTGGCTGCTCGCAAGGCAGCGCCCCTGCTTGCGGCGGGTGCGGCCGTCCGGATGCGGGGCGGCTTTGACAGCGCTGATCTTGACGGCTGCGTGCTTGCGGTGGGAGCCGACGCCCCGCTTGATGTGCTGATGGCACTCAGCGCGGCGGCACAGCTGCGCGGTATCCCCGTAAATATTGTCGATAAACCAGAGCTTTGCAGCTTCATCACGCCTGCGATCGTGGATCGTGCGCCGATGACGATTGCAGTGTCTTCCGGTGGCGTGGCCCCAGTGCTGTCGCGCTTGATCCGGGCGCGGATTGAGGCGGCTGTGCCACCTGCATTCGGGCGTTTGGCCGCACTGGCAGAACGCTTCAAATCGCAGATTCGCAGTGCACTGCCGGATTTGGCACAGCGGCGGCGGGTTCTGGAAAGTCTGTTCACCGGCCCCGCGGCCGATCTGGTGTTTGCCGGTCATGAAGCGGATGCTGCGATATTATTCGAGTCCGCGTTAACCGGCCATTCACCATCTGGCGGTATTGTCTTCCTCGTCGGTGCCGGGCCCGGTGCCGCAGACCTGATGACGCTGCGCGCGCAGCGGCTGTTGGGTGAGGCGGATGTGATTGTCCATGACCGCCTGATTGGCGATGCTGTGCTCGACCTCGCGCGGCGGGACGCGCGGCGAATTTATGTGGGGAAGGTGCGAGCGCATCACTGCGTGGTGCAGGAGGACATCAACGGGCTGCTGATCAGCCTTGCAAAGGAGGGACAAAAGGTTGTGCGGTTGAAAGGCGGCGATCCCTTCGTTTTTGGCCGCGGCGGCGAAGAAGCGGAGGCGTTACATGAAGCGGGTATTCCGTTCGAGGTGGTGCCAGGCGTTACCGCAGCCCTGGCGTGTGCTGCTCAAGCCCGCATCCCACTGACGCATCGAGCCGCAACACGCAGCGTGACGTTCGTTACCGGCCACACGAAGGAAGGGAGGCTCGATATCGATTTTGCACCACTTGTGGCCCTGAATGGAACCATCGCAGTCTATATGGGCATCGTATCACTGCCGCAATTGCGCGATGGGTTGTTCTCCCACGGGATGGCGCGTTCAACCCCTGCGATGCTGATCGAGAATGGCGGTTCAAACAAGCAGCGGGAATTGCGCGGAACACTCGATGTCCTTGTGGCCGAAGCGCCGAACTGGACGAACAAAGGGCCAACGTTGGTAATGGTTGGAGCCGCCGTCGGGCGCGGGATCGCCTGGGCGGAAATCAGTTCCTCGGCTACGCTACCGCCGCAGGCTCAGGTCTAAGCTCTCCGGTCATATCCACCGATTATGAGGCCTCATATCTGAGCTGGACGGCTGTGAGCTTTCATCGCTGATCCAATTCCGCCACACGACGCTTGATTGGAAATTGCCGCCATGCGCCTGCCCCCCGCCCTCGCGCCACTGCGACACCCGCTGTTCCGTTCGTTGTGGCTGGCCAATGTTACGGTATCGTTGGGCATGTGGATGCAGAGTACAACGGCGGGGTGGCTGATGACCTCGCTATCACCCAACGCGTTGATGGTGAGCATGGTGCAGGCTGCGACGGTGTTGCCGATTTTCCTCTTCGTGCTCCCAGCAGGTGCAATGGCGGATATTGTGGACAGGCGTGTGCTGCTGCTCTGCACTCAAAGCTGGATGCTCCTGGCCGCGACCGCGCTGACGGTGATGACGATGCTCGGCTTGACCACGGCCTGGAGCCTACTCGGGTTGATTTTTGCGCTCGGCACCGGCACAGCGATGAATGCCCCGGCGTGGGGAACCGTGATGGCGGAATCGGTGCCGCGCTCAGATTTGGTGCAAGCGGTCGCGTTAAACGGGGTGGGGTTCAACATTGCCCGCGCAGTGGGGCCGGCGCTGGCAGGTATTTTGCTGCTCGTGACTGGGCCGCAGCTTACGTTCGGCTTCAATGCAGCCGCCTATGTGTCGGTGATCGGTGTGCTGTTTTTCTGGAAACGGCCGAAATCAACATCCTCACTTCCGCCGGAACACCTCATCAGTGCGATGAAGGTTGGCGTGCGCTACGTGCGCCACACGCGCTCAGTCCAGGCGGCGATGTGGCGGGCGGGGCTGTATTTCGCACCCTGCGCAGCACTTTGGGCGACCTTGCCGCTCATTGTGCGCAACCAACTCGGCTTAGGGGCAGGAACATTTGGCCTGTTACTGGGGTTAATGGGCGTAGGCGGCGTGACGGCAGGGCTGGTATTGCCCAATTTGCGGGCGAAATTTCAGCGCGGGCAAATCGTCTTTCTGGCCTCACTCTTGTCATGCGCGGGCATGGCGCTGATGTCGGTCGCACGTGGCTGGATTCCAGCCGCAATTGCGATGGTCATGTTCGGCCTCGGCTGGGTGGCCGCCGCTTCGGTGGCGCAGGGTGCCGCGCAGTTGGCGGCCCCGGCCTGGGTCCGGTCACGCGCTCTGTCGATCTACCAATTGTCGTTCAACTTCGCGCTGGTGGTTGGCACGTTCTTCTGGGGCTGGCTTGCGACCAGTGTGGGCCTATCTACCACCCTACTAGCCGCAACCGGCGTGGGCTTGCTGCTCGCAGTGTTTGGAAGACTGTTTAATATCGACGCGTCTGACGGAATACCAGGTACACCGGTGCCATTCACCGCGCCGAAAATTGAAGAAGTTGCCCCCACTCTTGCCCCGGTTCTGAGCCGGATGCGCGGACGGGTGATGGAGAGCCAACATTATCGGGTGGCACCCAACGATAAAGACGCGTTCATTGCCACAATGGCAGAACTGCGCGAGGTGCGCGGCCGCAGCGGTGCGGTGCTGTGGCATCTGGGTGAAGATGTGTCAGACCCGGATCACTGGGTAGAGATGTGGTGGGTGGAGAACTGGACCGACCATCTGCGCGAGGATAGCCGCCATTCGGATGTGGATCGGCAGGTCATGGCGCGGGCGCTGGCGTTCCATCAGGATGGCGCACCGCCGCCCACGCGCCGCTTCCTGGCAGTGACTCCACATCGCCAGCCCGGAAGCCGGGTTTGATCGAATCTGCGGTGAACCTGTATGGTCCACCGCAGAATTGGGAACACAGCATGAACGATCTGTTCAAGGCCGAGCCGGGCGATAAGTCCGCACAAGCCTACTCGGCAAAAGATATTGAAGTCCTGGAGGGCCTGGAGCCGGTGCGGCGTAGGCCCGGCATGTATATTGGCGGCACAGATGAAACCGCGCTGCATCACCTTGCCTCGGAAATCATCGACAACGCGATGGATGAGGCGGTTGCGGGGCATGCGAGCCTGATCGAAGTAACGCTCAGCGTCCACAACACACTGACGGTGCGCGACAATGGGCGCGGGATTCCCACCGATCCGCACCCCAAATTTCCAGATTTGTCAGCCTTGGAGGTCATCTTTACCACTTTGCATTCTGGCGGAAAATTCTCCGGCAAGGCTTACGAAACCTCGGGCGGGCTGCACGGCGTCGGCTCATCGGTGGTGAACGCGCTGTCCTCCATACTGGAAGTGGAGGTGGCCCGCGAACGTGTGCTGTGGCGGCAGAGCTATGCGCGGGGGGTGCCACAAACCAAGCTGCTGAACGCGGGCGCGGTGCAGAACCGTCGCGGCACGCAGATTAAATTCCAGCCGGATAGCCAGATTTTTGGCGATCTCATGTTCTCTGCGGCGCGACTGTTCAAGTTGTGCCGCTCCAAAGCCTACCTGTTCCGTGGTGTGCGCATCCGTTGGGCCTGTGATCCATCGCTGGTCGCAGGCAGCGAGACACCCGCTGAGATGGAGTTGCATTTCCCCGGCGGCTTGCGGGATTCGTTGGAGGCCGAGCTTGCCGGTCGCACGCCGGTCGTACCGCTATGGGCGGGCGAGGCGCATTTTCCAACCCAAGCCAATGGTGAGCGCGCGGGGCGGCTGGAATGGGCGCTGGCCTGGCTGGAAGTGGGCGAGACCGGCATTGCGTCATATTGTAACACCGTTCCCACCGCGCAAGGCGGCACGCACGAGGCTGGCTTTCGCGCCGCATTGCTGAAGGGCTTGCGCAACTGGGGCGAACAGCGCAGCAACAAGCGGGCGAGCAGTATCACCGCTGACGATGCGATTGCCGGGCTTGCTGCGAAACTCTCGGTGTTCATCCGTGAGCCGCAGTTTCAGGGGCAAACCAAGGAGAAGCTGGTCAACGGCGAGGCAACGCGGCTTGTGGAACAAGCAATGCGAGATCGGTTCGATCATTTCCTTGCAGCAAGCCCCGCGCAGGCCGACGCCCTGCTCGCCTTTGCCATCGAACGCGCTGAGGAGCGGCTTCGTCGTCGCGAGTTGAAAGACGCGCCGCGCAAAACCGCCACCCGCCGCCTGCGACTCCCCGGCAAACTTGCCGACTGCTCGGTGGAAGACGCCTCACGCACCGAATTGTTCCTCGTGGAAGGAGACTCGGCAGGCGGCTCAGCCAAGCAGGCGCGCGATCGCGCAACGCAGGCGGTGTTGCCGTTGCGCGGCAAAATCCTCAACGTGGCGAGCGCGAGCGTCGAGAAACTGCGGCAAAATCAGGAATTGAAGGATCTGATCGAGGCATTGGGCTGTGGTGTCGGCGATCGCTTTGACCGCACCAAGCTGCGGTATGGCCGGGTTATCGTCATGACAGACGCCGACGTGGACGGCGCACATATCGCCTCGCTGCTGATGACGTTTTTTTATCGCGAACTGCCCGAACTGATCACGCACGGCCACATCTATCTGGCGCAACCGCCGCTGTATCGCCTGACCCAAGGGGCGAAATCGGTCTATGCGATGGATGATGCGGATCGTGAAGAAAAGATGAAGCTGTTCCGCCAAAGCAAAGTGGACGTGAGCCGCTTCAAGGGGCTGGGTGAAATGCCCCCAGCCTCATTGAAGGAAACCACGATGGACCCCGCTCGCCGCACACTGCTCAAAGTGGTATTGGCCGCCGAAGATCGGGCGCTCACCGCGGATCGGGTCGAGAGCCTGATGGGCCGCAAACCAGAGCTGCGGTTTCAGTTCATTCAAGAAAATGCGAAAATGGTGGGTGAATTGGATGTATAATAACGCTGAC
>CAIZGT010000133.1 GCA_903932545.1 uncultured Rhodospirillales bacterium | reverse complement strand
GAGACGGCGTTGCCGGTGGCTTCGTCCAAGGCGGCGAGCATGTCGGCTGCAAGCGTCTCGGCCTCCTCCACCAGCAGCACAAGAGCGCCGGATTTCGGAAGAGCTGGCTTGGTAAAACCGATTTCGAGCATGCGTGATCGTCCAGATAAAGCTGTGAGGTCTTGACTGTAGCAGCCCCGCGTAACTTGACCAGCTTGTATGCTTGGCGCAGCGCAATCTGGCGATTATGCAAAGAGCATGACCAACGCAGACTTGCTCGAATTCCTGTTCACGCTGGCGCAACAGGCGGGTGACACCATACTTGCAATCCGCAAGCGCGGCTTTGAGACGCAACAGAAGGCTGATGCCTCGCTGGTGACGGAAGCCGACCATGCCGCCGAAGCCATCATCGTTGCAGCCTTGCGCGCCGCCACGCCGGATATTCCGGTGGTGGCGGAGGAGGAGATGGCGGGCGGGCACCAGCAGGGTGTGGTGCGGCGTTTCTGGCTGGTTGATCCGCTCGACGGCACCCGCGAATTTGCCGCCCTGCGCGATGATTTCGCGGTTTGCATCGGTTTGGTGGAAGACGGCGCGCCGGTGCTCGGCGTGGTCGGCGTGCCGGCGCACCGCCAAATCTATGGTGCGATCCGGGGCCACGGCGCGGTGCGGCGGGACGATTCGGGTGAGCATCCGATCCGCGTTCGCGGCAAGCCGGAATGCGGCCTTTCCGTGATCGCCTCGCGCAGCTCCGCCCGGCATTCGCTGATGGCGGGATATCTAGAGCGCCACACGATTGCCGAGACCCTCTATGCCGGGTCAGCCCTAAAATTCTGCCGGATTGCCGAGGGCGCCGCGGATTTGTATCCGCGCTTTGGCCGCACGATGGAGTGGGATACGGCGGCGGCGCAGGCGATTCTGGAAGAGGCCGGCGGATCAATTTTGGATGCCAACACCGGCTTGGTGCTCCGCTATGGCAAGCCGGGTTATGAGAACCCGCCGTTTATTGCCGCCGGGGCATGACCGAGCAACTTGCACCTGACGCGGCTGGAATCGCGCGTGCCGCGGCGTTGCTGCTGGCGGGTGAGTTGGTGGCATTCGGCACCGAGACGGTTTACGGCCTGGGCGCAGATGCCACCAACAATCAGGCCGTCGCACGGGTGTTTGATGCCAAGGGTCGCCCGCATTTCAACCCGCTGATCTGCCATTACGCCGATGCCGAAAGCGCGTTTGCTGATGTGATGGCGAACGAGACGGCGCGGGTGTTGGCTGCCACTTTCTGGCCCGGCCCGCTGACGATGGTGCTACCGCGTCGCATCACCTGCAACGTGTCCCTGCTCGCAGGTGCCGGGCTGGACACGTTGGCGGTGCGCGTGCCGGACAACGAGATTGCCCGCGCATTGATCCGCGCCGTGGGCCGCCCGATTGCCGCCCCTTCGGCCAATCGCTCAGGCCAAGTCTCGCCCACCTCGGCGGCACATGTACTGAACGGGCTGGACGGGCGCATCGCCGCCATCATCGACTCCGGCCCCTGCCCGGTTGGGGTGGAATCGAGCGTGATCGATCTGTCCGGTGCGCGCCCATTCCTGCTGCGTCCAGGCGGGGTGACGTTGGAGGCACTGATTGAAGCTGTCGGCCCTGTCGCGAAGGGCATGCCGCTGTCGGCGGCGCTGGCTTCGCAAACATTGCGATCACCGGGAATGCTGCTCTCGCACTATGCGCCGGATCTGCCGGTGCGGTTGAATGCGACGGTGGTGCGCGCGGATGAAGGGCTTATTGCGTTCGGCCCAGCGTTGCCGGGTGCAGGCGCGGTGTATCAGCTCAGCATCGGAAGCGATCTGGTCGAGGCGGCTTCGCATCTGTTCGAGGCACTGCGGCATTTTGACGGGATTGGCGGATTGCGCGGGATTGCGGTGATGCCGGTGCCGCAGGATGGGCTTGGGCTCGCAATCAATGATCGGCTAGAGCGGGCAGCAGCGCCGCGGGATTGAGTTTCTAACCACTCAAATTTCCGTCATTGCGAGGAACGGCGTTTCATCTCACTGCGCGTTGGCACTCGCCTCAGACCGTGTAGCGCCCGACCGTGCCGCCAGCGCCGCCGCCATGAAATCATCTAGCCCGCCATCAAGCACCGCATCCGGATTGCCCTTTTCGACGCCAGTGCGCAAATCCTTCACCAGCTGATACGGTGCCAGCACGTAGTTGCGGATCTGATGCCCCCAGCCGATTTCGGTCTTGGTCGCCTCGGTTGCATTCGCCGCCGCTTCGCGCTTTTGCAACTCGGCCTCATACATCCGCGCCTTCAACATCCCCATCGCGGTGGCGCGGTTGCGGTGTTGTGAGCGGTCGGTTTGGCAGGCCACCACAATCCCGGTTGGAATATGGGTCAGACGGATCGCCGATTCGGTTTTGTTCACGTGCTGACCGCCTGCGCCCGACGCGCGATAGGTGTCAACGCGCAGATCGGCGGGATTGATCTCGATCTCAATGGTGTCATCCACCACCGGATAAACCCAGACCGAGGCAAAGCTGGTTTGCCTGCGCGCGGCAGAGTCGAACGGCGAAATCCGCACCAAGCGATGCACGCCCGCCTCTGTCTTCAGCCAGCCATAAGCCGCAGGCCCGGTAATTTGCATGGTGCAGGATTTGATGCCCGCCTGTTCGCCCTCGGACTCATCAAGGATCACGGTTTTATAGCCGCGACGCTCAGCCCAGCGCAGATACATGCGCTTGAGCATCTCGGCCCAATCCTGCGCCTCAGTTCCGCCTGCGCCCGCGTTGATTTCGATGAATGTGTCGAGTTGGTCGGCCTCGCCAGACAGCAGGCTTTCAATTTCGAGGCGCTTGCCCTCTTCGGCCAAAGCTCGCAGCGAGGCGATGGCGTCGGTGACCATCCCAGCGTCGCCCTCAGCCTCAGCCATCTCGACGAGTTCCATCGCGTCCGCCGTGTCGCGCGTGATGCGCAGCACGTTGTCCATCTTGGAGGCAATCTCGTTGCGCTCACGCATCAGGGTTTGCGCGGCGTCAGCGTTGTTCCAAAGATCGGGGTCTTCGGCCTGATGGTTCAGTTCTTCAAGCCGCGCGGACGAGACATCCCAGTCAAAGATGCCTCCTCAGCAGTGCCACGGACTGCTTGATCTGGTCGTTAAGCTGGTCGGATTCGGCGGACATTTCTCACCAAGTGAACCGAGGAAGGAAGGGCGCGGTCAATACAACCCACCCAGCCCGGTGTCCACACCTGCGGCCGCAGGCTTGGGCGGCGCGGGCGGCACGGCAGCGGTGGTGGCGCTTGGGCCGCCTTGCGTGGATGGCGGGATCGGTGTGACGGTGTTGCCGTCATTCACCGAACTCAGCGGCTCGGACGCTCCCGGAACTTGGCCGGGCTTGAAGGCATCCGTCACTTGCCCGGTCCCGCTGTCCCACGTGGCGAGGGTGACACCTTCAGGTGCCACAAAGTTCAACTTCGGGTGCCCCTTGAGCGCCACCTGCATGAAATCATGCCAAACCGGCGCGGCGAGCGCGCCGCCGGTTTCGTTGTGGCCCAGTGTGTTTGGCGTGTCGTAACCGATCCAAACCGAGGTTTCCAAATCCGGCGTGAAGCCGCTGAACCACGCGTCTTGGAAATCCTGACTGGTACCGGTTTTACCTGCCACAACGCGATCCAACCCCTCGACCGCAAGCGTGCCGGTGCCGCGAGTGGTGACGCCTTCCATCATGTTGATGAGCTGAAACACGCTTTGCGGATCGGCAATCTGTGGGCGCGGATCCTCCAAGCGGGGCGGTTGGCTCGGATCGTTGCAGCCGGTGCAAACCTGTGACTTCGAGCGCCAAATGACCTTTCCGGTGCGATCTTGCACGGTGTCCACCAGGGTTGGCGTTACATCATGCCCGCCGGTGGCGATGGAGGCATAGGCACCCGCTTCGCGCAGGACCGTCGTGTCCACCGCACCCAACGACGCCGAAAGCACGTTGGGCATTTCATCCACCATGTGGAAGGCAATGGCATTCTTCGCCACGGCTTTCATGCCGATTCGGTCTGCCACGCGGACAGTGACGAGATTCAGCGATTGCTCCAACGCCACCCGCAGAGGCACCGGGCCATTGAATTCGTTCTCGAAATTTCCTGGCCGCCATTTGCCCGCCGCTCCTTGATCCACCACAAACGGCGCATCAAGGAAACGCTGCGAGGGTGAGATGCCCATCTGTAAGGCGGTGAGATAAACGAATGGCTTGAAGCTTGAACCGGGCTGACGCGCGGCTTGGGTCACGCGGTCAAACTGGCTGCCTGCGAAGCTCCAACCGCCGGAAAGGGCCAGCACGCGACCGGTTGCTGGGTCAAGCGAGACAAGTGCGCCTTGCACCAGCGGTATCTGGCGCAGTGCCAGCCGTTCCGGTCGTGCTGCGTTCTTGCCGCGCGCTTGGGTGGCGGGGATCGGCTGCACCATCACCACGTCACCCGGCTGCACCACCTCGGTGATTTTGCGCGGATTGGGGCCGAGTTGCCCCGCCTTGTTTTGCCGCGCCCACGTCACATCCGACAGATTGAGCGACAATGTGCGCGGGAGTGCCATCGAAATTCCGGGAATTCGGTCGAGCAGGCCGATCGTGGCAACGGTGTCTGCGGTCTCCAGCACCACGCCCAACTGCCAGCCCGGCAACATACCTGGCGGCGGGCTGACAGCGGTGAGTTCGGTGGCCCACGCGCTGCGGAAATTGCCGCCAATGGCGAGGTGCGACACCGGCCCACGCCAGCCGCCGCGCCGCTGATCATAGCGCAACATGCCATCGCGCAACGACGAATCCGCCGCCTGTTGCAGGACAGGGTTCAGCGTGGTGCGGATCACCAAACCGCCTTGCGTGGTACGGTCTGCGCCGTAGGTCTCAACCAGCCAGCGCCGCACTTCTTCGGTGAAATACTCGCCGCCCACCAGGATTTCCGCCCGGCGGAAGGCGGCGGGCTTTACCGGCTCAGATTTCGCCGCCTCGGCCTCGGCGGCGGTGATCGCGCCGTCGGTCAGCATGCGGTCGATGACGAAATCACGCCGCGCACGGGCGGCCTCTGGGTGGCGGAACGGGTTGTAGTTGTTCGGCGCTTTCGGCAAGGCGGCAAGGAAGGCTGCTTCGGGCAGCGTGAGTTCATCCAACGATTTGTTAAAATACGACTGCGCCGCCGCGGCCACGCCATACGCCTGCAAGCCGAGATAAATCTCGTTGAGATAGAGTTCGAGGATGTGATCCTTGCCCATCGCCTTTTCGATGCGCAGTGCCAGCAACGCCTCACGCGCTTTGCGGGCAAGGCTCACCTCATTGCCCAGCAGCATGTTCTTCGCCACTTGCTGGGTGATGGTGGACGCCCCCACCGGACGACGGCCCTGGCCATATTGCGCGATATCCGTCACGCCGGCGCGGATGATCGCCACCGGATCGACACCGTGATGCGTGTAGAAATTTTGATCTTCAGCCGAGATGAACGCCTGCTTAACGATCGCCGGAATCGCGTTGACCGGCACGAAAATGCGGCGCTCGGTGGCAAGTTCGGCCAGCAAGCTGCCGTCTGCGGCATAAATCCGGCTCATCACCCGCGGCTGATAGGATTGCAGCACCGCCACATCCGGCAGGTCTTCGGAGAACCGTTGATAGGCGTGATAGGCCACCACCGCAGCCACACCGACGCCGAGCACACCAAGGCTGATCAACAGCGTCAGCATTTCGGTGAACAGCCACAGGATCGAAAGGCCCTGACGCCGCTTTTTGGCAGAGGGGTTGGGGCGCTCAGGTGGTTTGGGCTCGGGCGGCGGCACCAAAGGCTCGCCAGCGGTGAACGGATCGGACATGCGGCGGGCTTATGGCATAGAACCACCCCCCGCTGGAACCATGATCACGCGTTTGGCAGGGCGGCAAAATACGACTCAATCGCGCGCTTCATAGCACCGGCAACCTTTGCGCGATGAGCACCCTGACGCAGGGATGCTTCGTCTTGTGGGTTGGACATGAAGCCCATCTCCACCAGCACCGAAGGAATATCCGCCGCCTTGAGCACCATGAACCCGGCTTGCCGCGACGGGTTCTGCAGCAGACGCGTATCTTGCGCCAGAGAGCCCACCATTTGTTGGGCCATGCGAGCCGATCCGGCGCGGGTTTCTTCGCGCACCAAGCTCGCCAAAATCCGCGCCACATCGGGCGACGTGCTGCCAATGCCGCCCACAGCGAACCGATCCGCCGAATTCTCCCGCGTGGCGAGCAATGCGGTTTGGCTATCGGTGGCGTGGTCACCCAGCGTGTAAACGCTTGCACCACGCACCGAATGATCTGTCAGAGCGTCTGCATGCATCGAAACAAACAGTGCCGCCCCCTTGCGCTGCGCGATGCCGACGCGCTCGGGCAGCGGGATGAACACGTCTGTGCTGCGCGTCAATTCCACCCGCATCTTGCCCGCCGCCCGCAACTGACGCTGCAATTCGAGGGCGGCGGCCAGCGCGATGTGCTTTTCATAAGTGCCCGAGACCCCGATCGCCCCAGGGTCTTTGCCACCATGGCCGGGGTCAAGGATCACCAACGGCTGCACCGCGCGCATCTGTGGCACCGCGTGAGCGGGCAATACAAAGCTTGCGGCCACTCCTGAGCCAATGAACAGGCGACGTGTGATCACGATTGCGGCCTATATTCCTAGAGCTTGCGAAGGGTTTCTAACAGATGAGATATAGAAAATCATGTCGCGCGCTGATGATGGCGGATTTTTGGCGGGAATTGTGCTTCAGTTCGGGTTGACCGACACCGCAGTGGGATATGGCTTCACCACAATGCTATCTGCTCGCTGCCTCGCCTGCCAAAGATCATGCGCCAATTGTACTCCAAGCCTAGCTTCCGCATTGCCCCAGTCCGCCTTTCCCAGTTCGCCTTTCCCTGTCCGCCTTTCCCAGTCGGATCGCCATCTCAGCCGAGAGTCCATTACGGCCATCGCGCAATTTGGACAGCGATTGCCTGGAAATCCCCAGCCGATTCGCCGCAGCCGTAACGGTGAGGTTCAGCGGCAAATCAGATTGTCCTCTCTTGATGAGTCCAAAATTGGGCATCCGCGCAATCCGTAGATCCCCTCACCCAGTCTTTCGCCGCCGCGAACTGTGATCGCTTGCGCCGCGCGACGGATTGCGCCATCTTGACACTGCCTTGGTTTCAAACCGGGAAGCGAATTGGCTGCGCCGTCAGAATGGCGCGCGGCCATGATGCCGCCCGCCATGCGGATCGCGCGATTGCGAAGCACTGTTTGGCACCACCTGAACCACGCGCAGTGCGCGATGGCTTCGCCCGGAGGATCGGCTCAGATGGCACGCGATGCGCGCCGAGGGTCAAGCGGCGAGGTTGGTTAGGGGATCGTTTTCGGTCGGCAGCAGTTTCAACCGGGGTGGCGCGCCCGCAATGGCACGCAGCCGCCCGCACTGGACAGGATTTTTGGCCCGCCGTGGCGCAGTTTATTTCCAGCTTCCTCTTCGGCACTGGACTCCCGAGCGGATCTTCCGCCGGGCTGCACGCGACGGCTCACTCTCAGGTCTGGCGGCACACCTCTTTCGCATCCCACAGCCTGTATCCGGCTCGCTCTCCCCGCGCTTCATCGCGCGCCTGCGTTCGCATCATCGAACGCGCGAGGCCGGAACTTCGGAGTTCCCGACTCAATGACCAAACGTATGCTGATCGACGCCACACATGCGGAAGAAACCCGCGTGGTGGTGCTGGACGGAAATCG
>CAIZGT010000132.1 GCA_903932545.1 uncultured Rhodospirillales bacterium | reverse complement strand
CCGCCGCCGCGCAACACCACGTTCTTCGGGAGTTTTATCAACCGCCCACGGCAGATCAACCGCCAACGCCCGACACAACGGCCGCAGAATGCGCCGCGCCTGCGCCGATGCTGCCAGCAATTCCGCCATCTCCGGCGTGTCCAACACCATCCGCAACCGCGCGCTACAGCCGCCCGCATGATGCTTGCCCGCCTTCAGCAGCCAACCATAGGTGCGTGGCAACCGAAGTTCCGGCTGCTTGCGACGGACCGCAGGCTCAGAACGGGCAACACGCGGCGTGCCACGCCGCAGCGTCCCCGCCCGAAACCGCACCATCAACCGCTCAATCCGGCTGAGGGCTTGGCCAACACGGCCAAACAGCAAAATCCCAAGCGGCCCCGCCAACCCCCAATTCCCCAACGCCGCCCGCAGCCCAAGCAGAACGGCCCGCAGATTTGCGGCGACGATGGCATGCGCGTTGGGGATGATCGGGGGGTGTGAGTCCATCTAACATTTAACGCCACAACCACTGGCTAGGTTCAAGCAAAATCGCACAACGCGCCAATTCCGTAGCAATTGCCCCGGTCGCACCAAACTGCGAACAGCCAAGACGCGCGAGCACAAATCATAGGTAACCGAGCGGCGCGGCTGCGCACTGCCGCCCTCCGTCCATATGGGTTGCGCGTTCCCACCGCACGGCGCTACTTGGCGCATCGGATTTGCCCTAAGGAGCCGCGCATGCGCGTGAAAGACGTCAAGAAAGTGGTCCTCGCCTATTCCGGCGGGCTCGACACCAGCGTGATCCTGCGCTGGCTGCAAACCACCTACAAATGCGAAGTTGTCACCTTCACCGCCGATCTCGGCCAAGGTGAGGAACTTGAACCCGCGCGCCGCAAGGCGGAAGCTGCGGGCGTGAAGGAAATCTTCATCGACGATCTGCGCGAAACCTTCGTCAAAGATTTCGTCTTCCCGATGTTTCGGGCCAACGCGCTGTATGAGGGCCAGTATCTCCTCGGCACCTCCATCGCCCGGCCCTTGATCGCCCAACGCCAGATCGAAATCGCCGAGATGGTTGGCGCCGATGCCGTCGCCCATGGTGCCACCGGCAAGGGCAACGATCAGGTCCGCTTCGAAATCGCCTATTACGCACTCAAGCCCGACGTGAAGGTGATCGCGCCCTGGCGCGAGTGGGAACTCACCAGCCGCACCCGCCTGCTCGAATTCGCCGAACAGAACCAGATCCCCATCGCCAAGGACAAGCGCGGCGAAGCGCCGTTCTCGGTGGATGCCAACATGCTGCACTCCTCCTCTGAGGGAAAAGTGCTCGAAGAGCCGGGCGAGGAAGCGCCGGAACTGGTCTATCAGCGCACCATCCGCCCAGAAGACGCGCCCGATCAGGCCACGGTGATCTCGATTGATTTCGAAAACGGCGACCCGACGCATATCGACGGCGTGAAGCTCTCTCCCGCCAATCTGCTCACCAAGCTGAACGAGCTTGGCCGCGCCAACGGCATTGGCCGTCTCGATCTGGTCGAGAACCGCTTTGTCGGCATGAAGTCACGCGGCGTGTATGAAACGCCGGGCGGCACCATCCTGCTCGCCGCCCATCGCGGGATTGAAAGCATCACGCTGGATCGTGAAGCAGCGCATTTGAAAGATGAGCTGATGCCGCGCTACGCTTCCATCATCTACAACGGCTTCTGGTTCAGCCCCGAGCGCCGCATGCTGCAAGCCGCCATCGACGCGTCACAGAAATCGGTCAGCGGTCGCGTGCGGATGAAGCTCTACAAGGGCAATGTCTCGTGCATTGGCCGCGAAAGCCCGAACTCGCTGTATTCCATGAAGCACGTCACGTTCGAAGACGACCAGGGCGCGTATGATCAGTTCGACGCTCAGGGCTTCATCAAGCTGAACGCGCTGCGCCTTCGCCTTGGTGCGATGGCCGGCCGCAAAGGAGGCTCGCTGTGATGTCTATCTCAATGCATCAAGTCGCCGTGCCGACACTGGCCAAATCGCTGCGTGCGCTGTCAGGCGTGCTGGCGAAGGGGGCCGCCGATGCCGAGGCCCGCAGGATCGATCCGCAGGTGTTCCTCACCGCGCGTCTGGCCCCCGATATGTTCACCCTCACCCGTCAGGTGCAGATCGCAACCGACATGATCAAGGGCGGCATTGGCCGTCTGTCGGGTGTGGATGCGCCGAAATACGAAGACACCGAAGCAAGCGTTGCCGAGTTGCAGGCCCGCATCGAGAAAACGCTCGCCTTCATCGAAAGCGTGCCGGCCGATGCAATTGATGGAACGGAAGAAAAGCCGATCACCATCACCGTCGCCAAGCAAGACATGCACTTCACCGGGCAGGTCTATCTGCTGCATTGGGTGCTGCCGAACGTGTTTTTCCACATCACCACCGCCTACGACATTCTGCGCCACAACGGCGTGGCTGTCGGCAAGCGGGATTATCTCGGCGGGGTTTAATATTCGGGAGCCAAGGCAATGTTGCCCAGCGTGTTCATCAGCCACGGCTCACCGATGATTCTGCTGGAAAACTGCCCAGCGCGAGACTTCCTGCGCAGTTTTCCCACCATCTTGCCCCGCAAGCCGCGCGCCATTGCGATGGTGACAGCGCACTGGATGACCCGCATCCCCGCCGTTGGGGCCGATCCGGCGCCGAAGATGATCTACGATTTCGGCCGCTTCGACGACCGGCTGTTTCAACAGAACTACCCCGCCCCCGGTGATCCAACCCTCGCCGCAGAAATCGCCGAGATGTTCACCGCCTCCGGTCTGCAAGCCGGGATCGACCCACATCGTGGCTACGATCACGGCATCTGGATTCCGCTGATGCTGATGTATCCCAACGCCGATATCCCAGTCGTGCCGGTGGCCGTGCAGCCCAATGACAACCCGGCCCATCACCATGCGATGGGGCAGGCCATGGCGAAATTGCGTGAGCAGGATGTTCTGGTGCTCGGCTCCGGCAGCTTCACCCATGATCTGCATCGCGTTTTTCGTCAGGAGGTGCTGCATGAGCCACCGCATGACGTGATCGCGTTCTCCGAATGGATGGACGAGAAACTCACCGCCGGTGACACGAGCGCATTGCTCGACTACCGCGCCCAAGCCCCGTTCGCGGTGGAAAACCACCCCACTGATGAGCATCTGCTGCCCATCTTCACCGCGATGGGCGCTGCGGGGCCGGGGGCGAAAGCCACCCGACTGCACGCCTCCACCACCTATGGCGTGTTGCGGATGGATGCTTATGCGTTTGGTGACGCGTAACGTATCGGTTGCGGGGGTTTCGGGCGCGGTTTGAACAGCGCATAGTTTGCGTCCAATGCCTCCGGACCGTCTGATGCCGTCACCGCAAAACACGACCGCACTCCCCGACGGGCTCCCCACAGCCCAGCGCATGGCCGCGATGGCAGCGGTTTTGGTGGCGGTGTCGATGGGCAATTTCGACATCGCCATCGTCAACACCGCCCTCCCCCAAATTGCCCGCGACCTCGGCACCGATGCGGCGCGCTCGGTTTGGGTGGTCAGCGCCTATCAGCTCCCCATCGTCGCCACGCTGCTGCCGTTTGCCGCTTTGAGCGAGATTATCGGCCATCGCCGCGTGTATCTCTGGGGCTTGGCGCTGTTCACCCTCGCCTCATTGCTCTGCGGATTTGCCGAAACCCTCCCAGCCCTGGCCGCTGCGCGCGCGTTGCAGGGCTTGGGCTCGGCGGCTGTGGTGAGTGTGAATCTCGCGATGATCCGGGTGATCTACCCCACCAAATTGCTGGGTCGGGGCGTGGGCTTGAACGCAATGGTGGTGGGGTTCTCCTACACCGCCGGGCCGAGCCTCGCCTCGCTGATCCTGTCGGTGGCGTCTTGGCACTGGCTGTTCTGGATCAACGTGCCGTTCGGGCTGCTGGCGTTCATGCTCGCCGCCCGCAGCCTTCCGCACACCCACCAAGCCACCCATCGCTTCGACAGCGTGGCGGCGGGGCTGACCGGGGCGATGTTTGTGCTGCTGATACTTGGGATCGATTCCATCGGTGCTGGTGAGATGCTGTGGCTCGCGGTGGCAGAATGGGGGGTGGCGGCGTTGTGTCTCGCCCTACTGCTGTATCGCCAGCGCGGCCATCCGGCGCCGATGCTGGCGCTGGATCTGTTCCGCCTGCCGGTGTTCGCCCTCTCCGCCGTCACCTCGTTTTGCGCCTTCACCGCCCAGGGCTTGGCCTTCGTCTCGCTGCCCTTCCTGTTCCAGAACGCGCTGGGCCGCAGCCAAGTGGAAACCGGGTTTCTGCTCACCCCCTGGCCTGCCATCGTCGCCATTCTGGCACCGATCTCCGGGCGCTTGGCCGATCGCTACTCCACCGGCCTGCTCGGCGGCATCGGCTTGGCCTCGCTCGGCTACGGGATGGCGATGTTGGCGAGCTTGCCGCCAGACCCTGATGTGTTCGACATCACCTGGCGATTGCTGCTCTGCGGCGGCGGGTTTGGCTTCTTCCAAGCCCCCAATCTGAAGGCATTGATGGGCTCAGCCCCAGCGCGACGCAGTGGCGGGGCATCCGGCATCGTCTCAATCGCCCGCGTCATGGGACAAGCGAGCGGGGCGGCGCTGGTGGCGGTGTGCTTCCACACCAGCCCCGCGCATGGCACCACCTATGCACTTTGGCTCGGCTGCCTGTTCGCCTCAGCGGCAGCGTTGAGCAGCTTGTTGCGACTGACAACTGGAAGAGTGGCTTGAGCATGATTGATCACACGCATGATGCGCGCCACCGCGCTTGGGAAGAATCGGCGAATGATGACAGCGACTTCCCGCTGCAAAACCTCCCGCTCTGCCGCTTCAGCCGCCCAGGCAAGCCCGAGCGCACCGGGGTGGCGATCGGCGACAAGATTGTTGATCTCTCGATTCTGGTCGATCTGGCGATGCTGCGCGGCGCGGCGGGGG
>CAIZGT010000131.1 GCA_903932545.1 uncultured Rhodospirillales bacterium | reverse complement strand
TGCCAGCCCAGCGGTCCAGCGCCGCCGAGCGATGGGTGAGGGCTTCGAGCAGCAATTCCGGGCGGGCGAATTCATGACCCAGGATCGCCTGGGCGGCGGCAACTCCTGCGGGCAATAAAGTGCTCAGGATATCGCCTTGAACAAACGTGACCAGCGGATTTCAGCCGGCCATTCCCAGAATGCCCAGATCGGCGACGTGGCATCGACAGAGAACCAGATCACTTCAGCGCGGCCCACCAGATTTTGCAGCGGGACAAACCCCACATCGCTCTGCACCCGGCTGTCCAGGCTGTTGTCGCGGTTGTCGCCCATCGCGAACACATGATCGGCTGGCACGGTGTATTCGATGGTGTTGTTCATATCCACATCAGGCGCTGCCATGAGCTGACCGTCTGTCAGTTTAACGATATCGTGCTTGCGGCCATTGGGCAGGGTTTCGAGAAAGCGCTTGCCCACGGTGCGGGCATAGCCCTCGTTGGAGGTGTAATCCCCCTCCGGGGTGCGTGGCACCAGCGCGCCGTTGATGTAAAGCAGGCCGCCACGCACCTGGATGCGGTCACCCGGCAGGCCGATGATGCGCTTGATATAGTCGGTGGAATTGTCTTTCGGCAGCTTGAACACCGCGACATCACCGCGGTCTGGCAGACGACCGAAAATCCGTCCGTGGAACAATGGCGGCGACAGCGGCAATGAGTGGATGGAGTAGCCGTAGCTGTATTTCGACACGAACAGATAGTCACCCACCAGAAGCGTGGGCACCATTGAGCTTGACGGGATGTTGAACGGCTCAAACGCCACCGTGCGGATGCCAATGGCGATCAGGCCGGCATAGACGATGGTCTTTACATTTTCGAGCAATGTGTTTTCGCTGCGCTTGCTCATAAAAAATCATCGTCCGGGAAGTGTTTGCGCGATGAAGCCCAGTGTGGGCGTTGTGTCAAGCAAGCGGCGCTGTAATCGCCCCGTTGGCTAGGTGATGGTCTGGCCGAAGCCGATGTCGTGGCCGTCGAGATCCTGCGTGCCGAACTCACGGCAACCATAGGGCTGGTTGCACAAGCCATAATCGATCTTGGCCCCGCGCTGGACAAATTCTGCATAGAGCGCATCAACGTCATCCACCCAGAAATACATATCCCACAACCCGTTGATGATGTTGGTGCGCGGCTGGACTTGCTCTGGCGTCTCAGCCTGACGGAGCATGACATACATCCCGTCTCGCCTGATGATCGTGAAGGTGGGCGGCTCGCCGTAGAATTTTCCCAGAGTGAAGCCCATCGCCTGTTCGTAGTGCTTGGCGGCTGCCTGCACATTGCTCACGATCAGGACTTGTGCCGAGGCGGTGAATTTGGCGGGGGTTGCTTCGCTCAAGGCTGGCTCCATCAATCCTAATTGGCGGAAATAATGACCTGGGCGTACGCGTACGGATACTCATCTGTTAAAGTGATATCGATCTGCGCCGCCATCCCCTGCGGGGTGATCGCGGCCAGCCGCGCGGCGGCACCACCTGTCAGTCGCATCGTGGGTTTGCCACCGGGGAGGTTGACCACCACCAAGTCGGACATGAATACACCGCGATTAAACCCGGTCCCAAGCGCCTTGGCGCAGGCCTCCTTGGCGGCAAAGCGTTTGGCATAAGTGCCAGTGCGCATGCGGCCATTGCGGCGTTCGGCTTTGGCGATCTCGACAGGATCGAACACCCGGTTGATAAATTTCTGACCAAACCGCTCCAACGCGCGCTCGATGCGGGTGATGTCACAGATATCGGAGCCGAGACCGAGGATCATCCTTTGGCGCGCTCGACTTGATGGATGCCCTCAGTGGCGCGCAGGCCGGCAATGACGTGGCTGAGATGGCGCAGGTCTCGCACTTCCACATCGACCAACATCTCAAAGAAATCCGCCTGACGGTTGACCACTTTCACATTGGCAATCGCTGCATCCTGTTTGGAGATGGCATTCGCCACATTGGCCAGGGCGCGCGATTCGTTGTGCGCAATCACGCTCAGCCGCCCAGTGTGTCCGTCCAGATCGCCCTTTTGCGGGGTGAAGGCTGACTCGTCCCAATCAACATCCAAGAACCGCTCGGGACTGTCGGCGAAAGCCTCCAGATTCTGGCAATCACGGGTATGGATTGTGACGCCCTTGCCGGTGCTCACAATGCCAACAATGCGGTCCCCGGCCAACGGATGGCAGCAACCGGCGTAGTGGATCGCCATACCGGGCACGAGGCCGGTGATTGGCAAATGATGCCCGCTTGCCATCGGCCGCGTTGGGCGATGATTGGTGAGGTTGGGCAGCATGCGCGGCGCACGCGGCACGGCACGCAGTTCAGGATAGGCCGCCGCCACCACGTCTTTGGCTGAGAGGCTGCCATTGCCGACATTGACGTAGAGGTCTTCGAGGCTTGGCTGTTTGAGCAGCTTGAGCGCGGGTTCGAGGATTTTCTCCGAGCCGTCCACGCCATCCTGTCGGAACGCCTTGGCGAGCGTTGCTTTGCCCTGATCACGCGTGACTTGGCGCTGTTGCTGCTGCACGAAGCGGCGGATGCGGGCGCGGGCTTTGCCGGTGACGGCGAAACGCTCCCATTGCGGGCTGGGCGTGCCACCGCGTGAGGTGAGAATTTCCACCTGATCGCCGTTCTGCAACTCGTGCCGCAGCGGCAGCAAGCGGCCATTCACCTTCGCCCCCACCGTGGTGTCCCCCACCTGGGAATGCACGGCATAGGCGAAATCAATCGGGGTGGCCCCGCGTGGGAGCTGGATCAGTTGGCCTTTGGGCGTGAAGCAGAACACCTGATCTTGGTAGAGTTCGAGCTTGGTGTTCTCGAGAAACTCATCGGGCGTGGAGTTTTCCAGAATTTCGAGCAGATCCTGCACCCAGCCGAATTTCTGGGTGTCTTGCGGCCCGGCGCCGGTGGTTTTGTAAAGCCAATGCGCTGCCACGCCGTTTTCAGCGATGTCGTGCATGTCGTTGGTGCGGATCTGGATTTCGATCTTTTGATTGCGCGGATGGCGCAGGGTGACGCCGGTGTGGATCGACTGGTAGCCGTTGGCTTTGGGCGTTGAGATGTAATCCTTGAACCGCCCGGCGATCACCGGATAGGCGGCGTGGATCGAGCCCAAGGCCATGTAACAGGCATCCCGCGTCGGCACGACGAGACGAAACGCCATGATGTCGGACAATTGCTCGAACTGCACATTGCGGCGCTTCATCTTCTCCCAGATCGAGTAGGGCGATTTCTCGCGCCCGCTGACCTCGGAGACGACGACGCCATGTTCGCCGCACACCCGCGTGAGTTCCCTCCGAACCTCCTCAATCACGTCTGCGCCCTGCCCGCGCAAGAAGTTCAAACGGGCCTGGATCGAGTCGAAGGCTTCCGGGTCAAGCTGGGCGAAGGCGAGGGTTTGCAGCTCGGTTTTCACCGCCTCCATGCCGATGCGTTCCGCGAGTGGGGCGTAGATATCCATCGTCTCGCGCGCAATGCGCTGGCGACGATGGGATTCAGCGACGGCACCCAGGGTGCGCATGTTGTGCAGGCGGTCGGCGAGTTTGACGAGCAGGACACGAATGTCCTTGCTCATTGCCAGCACCAATTTGCGGAAATTCTCCGCCTGCTTGGTGCGGTCTGACTGCAATTCGAGGCGGGTTAGCTTGGTGACGCCATCGACCAACCCGGAAATTTCAGCGCCGAATTGCCGCGTCATCTCCGCAAGCGAGAAGGCGGTGTCTTCGATCACATCGTGCAGCAGAGCGGTGGCGATGGAGGCGGTGTCGAGCCGGTAGCCCGCCAAGATATCGGCCACCGCAAGCGGGTGGATGATATAAGGCTCACCATTGTCGCGCTTTTGGGTGCGATGCGCCTCAGCCGCAACCGCGACAGCGCGCTCGATCAGGCTGAAATCGGCTTTCGGATCATACAGGCGAATCCGCTCGATCAGCGCAGCCCCGGCGGCGGTAGCCTGAGCGCCCCAGCTCCCGTCAGGAGCCAGGGTGGGGCCGGCACGCCAGAAAT
>CAIZGT010000130.1 GCA_903932545.1 uncultured Rhodospirillales bacterium | reverse complement strand
CCGCAGATGCCTTCGCGGCAGGAGCGGCGGAAGGTGAGCGAGGTGTCGGTCTCGTTCTTGATCTTGATCAGCGCGTCCAGAACCATTGGGCCGCATTTGTCGAGATCAACCTCAAATGAATCCATCTGCGGGTTCTTCCCGTCATCGGGATTCCAGCGATAGATGTTGAAGGTTTTGACGTTCTTGGCATTAGTTGCCTTGAACGTCTTGCCCTTCTGAACCTTGGAGTTCTTCGGCAGGGTGAATTCAGCCATCTGACCGATCTCCTTAGTAAACGCGCTTCTTGGGGGGGAAGACGGAGACTTCGTTGGTCAGCGTCTGCATCTTTACCGGGCGGTAATCGAGTTTGACGTTGCCCTGATCGTCGCACCACGACAGGGTGTGCTTCATCCAGTTTGCGTCATCACGATCCGGGAAATCGTCATGGGCTTGCGCACCACGGCTTTCCTTGCGGGCTTCTGCGGAGACCATCGTGGTCATCGCGTTGCCCATCAGATTGTCGAGTTCGAGCGCTTCCACCAGATCGGAGTTCCAGACCAAGCTGCGGTCAGAAACCGACACGTCCGACAGGCCCTTCCAGATGTTCTGCATCTTCGAGACGCCCAGCGTGAGGCTCTCGGAGTTGCGGAACACGGCGGCGTGGGCCTGCATGGTGCGTTGCAGGTTGTCACGTAGATCAGCGACTTTCGTGCCACCCTTGGCGTTGCGGGCGCGGTCGAGGCGTTCCAGCGAATTCTCGCCAGCGCGTGACGGCAGTGGCGCTTGCGAGGCGCCCGGCTTGAGGATTTCAGCAGCGCGGATAGCTGCCGCGCGGCCGAATACCACGAGGTCGAGCAGCGAGTTGGTGCCGAGGCGGTTCGCACCGTGAACCGACACGCAAGCCGCTTCGCCAACCGCCATCAGGCCCGGCACGATGGCATCCGGGTTCGACGCGGTTGGGCGCAGCACTTCGGTGCGCAGGTTGGTGGGAATACCGCCCATGTTGTAGTGAACCGTCGGCAGCACCGGGATGGCTTCCTTGGTCACGTCCACACCGGCGAACACTTTCGCGGTTTCGGAAATGCCCGGCAGACGCTCATCGAGCAGCGCGCCGCCCAGATGTTCCAGATGCAGCAGGATGTGGTCCTTGTTCGGACCAACGCCGCGACCGGCGTTGATTTCCAGCGTCATCGAACGCGAAACCACGTCACGCGAGGCGAGGTCTTTCGCGGTCGGCGCGTAACGCTCCATGAAGCGCTCACCTTCGGAGTTGGTGAGATAGCCACCTTCGCCGCGTGCGCCTTCAGTGATCAAGCAGCCCGCCGGGAAGATGCCGGTTGGGTGGAATTGCACGAATTCCATGTCCTGCGTTGGTAGGCCAGCGCGCAGCACCATGCCGCCGCCGTCGCCGGTGCAGGTATGGGCCGAGGTGCAGGAAAGATAAGCGCGGCCATAACCGCCGGTGGCGAGGACAACAGATTGCGCACGGAAGCGGTGGATAGTGCCGTCTTCCAAGCACCACGCCATCACACCGCGGCAGGTGCCTTCTTCGTCCATGATCAAATCAAGGGCGAAATATTCCACAAAGAACTCAACTTCGTGCTT
>CAIZGT010000129.1 GCA_903932545.1 uncultured Rhodospirillales bacterium | reverse complement strand
CCTCCGGCGCACGTATGCCATCCACCCGCATGCTGGCAGAGCAATTCAACATCTCGCGCACCAACGCCGTGCTTGCGTATGAGCGACTAACCGCTGAGGGCTATCTGGAAACCCGCCCCGCACAAGGGACGTTCGTCGCGATGACGTTGCCCGGTGCCAACTGCCAGATTCCAGGCGCAGGAGCTGAAGCGGAGTGTCCAAGCCCGCAAGAGCCGGTTCGTGTTGGCTGCCCAGACCCGTCATTGTTCCCAATGCGGCGCTGGCGGACGCTGATGCGCGCGGCGTTGGACGGCATGGGCGCGTTTTCAACGCATCCTGATCTGGTCGGCGACCCCAATTTGCGTGCAGCCATCGCAGCCTGGCTCTCCACCTCACGCGGCATCGCGGTCTCGCCCGATCAAGTGATCCTGACCAATGACCGCTCGCAGGCGCTGCATCTGGTGGCGCATCTCACCTTGCGCCCTGGCGTGCGGGTGGTGATCGAGGCACCGTCACATGACAACGACACCGCCGCATATTTCGCCGAATGGGCGGAGTTGGTGCGGGTGCCAGTGGATGCTGACGGCATTTGCACCAGCAAATTGCCGTTCGGTCGTGCGGTGCTTGTGCATGTCTCACCCGAGCATCAACGCCTCCTCGGCGCGAGAATGAGCGCAAGCCGTCGGGCCGAACTGCTCGATTGGGCGGCGCAATCCTCGGCGACGGTGCTCGAAGACGACACCCAAAGCGAGTTGCATTACGGCGAAAATTCAACGCCCCGCCTGTTCAGCCTCGATCAAGCGAACAGGGTGATCCTACTTGGCGGCTTCTGCGCCTCCCTCGGCCCGTGGGTCCATTTGGCTTATCTGGTGGTGCCGCCGCACCTCGTTGATGCCGCAAGTGCCGCACGACGCATGTTGGGGGATGAATCAGGGCGGCTGCATCAGGCCGCACTGTATGAATTGCTGCGCAGTGGCTGGTATGCGCGGCATCTGCATCGCCTGTCGAAAGTCTATGCGATTCGTCGAGATGCGCTGCTGGGTGCGTTGCGGCGCCATTTTCCGAAACAGAATGTGGTCTGGGGCGACCATGCCGGGCTTCACGTGGCGTGGTTTGCCAATGATCGCGAAGTCTCTGCACCGGATATCGCAGCCCTCGCGCGCCGCTGTGGCCTTGAGGCCAAGGCGCTGCAAAACGTGGGTCCTGCTGGCGAGTCGGTGGTGCTGATCGGGTTTGGTGGGACGGCCGAGCACTTGATCGACTCGAAAATCGCCCGGCTCGCCACGATGATCGCGCGCTTCGACGCCGCTGCGCTGGCAGCGGAGTAGCCCGATGAGAAACGCCCAAATCCAACTTGAACCAAGCCACGGGGTGCTGAAACGATCCGCGTCAACCAGGCTGGTATCATTAAAATCCCGACATCTGGCCGTAGGGTTATCCCCTGCCGTGCCGAATATTTCGAATCCTGAGCGCTTTCCTCCGGAGCGTTCGGGCGCGTGCTGCTTCGTTGAAGACATCACGCGCGCAATGCAGTCACGAGGCGGAAAGAAACTATGACAGAATCAGTTCAAGCCCCCGTTCCATCAGGCAGTCCAGCCCCCTCCGGGTGGCGCGGCTGGTTGGCGCGAAAATGGAAGTATCTCGCCTTCGGGGCAGTCGGCGGAATTCTGGGCGCGGCAGTGTTTGCCACCTGGATCACCGTGATTGAATACACCAACCACACTGAGTTCTGCATTTCCTGCCACGTGATGGCTGACACGGTTTACCCGGAATACAAGAAAAGCTCGCACTACGCCAACCAGTTTGGCGTTCATGCAGGCTGCCCAGACTGTCACGTCCCACAGTATAGCTGGTTCTTGGAAGCACAAGCCAAAGTGGGAACTGCCAAAGAGCTTTATGCTTACTTCTTTGAGGGCATGAACAAGGTCGAGAACTTCGAAAAAATTCGGCCGGAACTGGCTAAGGACGTTTGGGCGAAATTCGAAGCCACCAATGCCCGCGAATGCCGTCACTGCCACGACTACAGCAGCATGATCCCCGAGCAGCAAAAGCCGAGCGCACGGGTGAAGCATGAAGAAGCTGCCAAGACCAACGCAAACTGCGTCGGATGCCACAAGGGCATCACTCACAAAAACTACGAAGTCCAAGCTGTCGCACCCGCGCCAACTGACTTCAGTGGCGATGAATAACCAGAAAAAGGCGATTAGTCAGATGACCAAAATCTCTCACTCTCTCGCTGCCGCAGGGTTCGTGGCGTTCCTCACGCCAACTTTGCTGGCAAGCGCCCCGGCGTATGCCGCAATCAACTGGGCCAGCGTGCCTGGCAAGGAAGTCGTTCTGTTCTATCCAGGCCAATCCTCCTGGGAATGGGCGCTAACCCCGGCAGAAATGTCTGGTGCGGAAGATTTCCGCAAAGGGAAAGACTGCGCCACCTGCCATATCGGCGAAGAAAAGACGATGGGCCCGCAAATCGTCACCGGCACGCCGCGCGTGTTCAAAACAGGTGAGAAGCCCTCGATCGAGCCCAACCCGATTGCGGGCAAGCCCGGTGCAGTTGTTGCCACAGTCAAGACCGCGAACGACGGCACCGACCTCTACGTGCACATCGAATTCTCCGAAGGCGCGCAGCCTGACGCGCATCAAGACGCAGCCTACGCCACCAAGGTTTCGGTGATGTTCAATGACGGCAAAGTGCCAGAGGCCAATCGCGGCGGCTGCTGGGCAGCCTGCCATGATGACTCCGCCGGCATGCCCTCTGCTGCCGGTTCCAACCGGACGATGTATCTCCCCAAGACCCACGCCAAACTAAGCCGCCAGGGCGGCGGCGATACGCTGG
>CAIZGT010000128.1 GCA_903932545.1 uncultured Rhodospirillales bacterium | reverse complement strand
CCTTGCCCATGTCGCCTTCAAGCCCAAGCAGACGGCGCGCGTCTGGCAGGGTCGAGGTGAGGAAGCTGTCAACATTGGTGCTGTCGATGCCAAGTTCTTCGGCTTCAATGGTGGCAAAATAGGTCCAGCGAACGACGTCAAACCACTTGTCGTCCCCCTTTCGAACCACACCGCCGAGCGGCTCTTTGGAGATGATGTTGGGCAGCAGTACCAGATCGGTTGGCACTGGCTGGGTGGCGCGGAAGGTGGCGAGCGATGAGCTGTCGGTGGAGTAGGCATCGCAACGGCCAGCCAGGAAGGCGCTCTGAATTTCAGCCAAATCCTGGATCAGAATCGGGGTGAATTTCAGGTTGTTGACGCGAAAGAAATCCGCATCGGCCAACTCGGTTGAGGTGCCGGGCTGCACGCAGACCGTGGCGCCGTTGAGTTCCTTGGCATCTTTCACGCCGAGGGATTTCTTCACCAGGAAGCCGGTGCCGTCATAATAATTGGTGCCGGTGAATTCGAGACCGAGATTGGCTTCACGCGCCAGGGTCCAGGTGGTGGAGCGCACCAGCAGGTCAATTTCACCCGATTGCAGCGCGGTGAAGCGGTTGGTTGAAGTGAGCGGGACAAACTTCACCTTCGTCGCATCGCCCAACACGGCGGCAGCGACGGTGCGGCAAGTGTCTGCATCCAGCCCCTGCATCACGCCCTTGCTGTCTGGCAGCGAGAAGCCGGCAACCGCACCAGCGACGCCGCAATTCACGGTGCCGCGTGCGATCACCGCATCGAGCGTGGCCGAGCCAGTGGCGTCTGCGAACGCAGGTGCGGCAGTGAGCAGGGCAGAGGCGACAAGCCCGCCGAGCAAGATCAGACGTTTCATTTCAATACCCTCAAGATGCTGAGCGCGGCAGCCCCGCGACAAGCGGGAGGGTGCCTTGCGCTGAGTGCAAGATCAATGGGTGATTGTCATCCTCTTGCACTTGCATCGCGCCAAAGGCACATCTGGGGCATGTTGCATCTGGTTAAACTCGCCGTCGGCATCCGCGATATCGCCCATTTGCAGGCGGTGCAGCAGGCGCGCGCCACACTGCACCCGCCGTTGCGCCACCAAACGCGGCAAATTCCCCGACGCGGGGCGGAATTGCTCGATGGTGGTTCGATCTACTGGGTGATCCAAGGCGCGGTTGTGGTGCGCCAATTGCTGCTCGATATCGTGCAGGATCGCTGGGATGACGACACACCCTGCGCCGGATTGGTGCTGGACCCGCAATTGGTGCCGGTGGCCGGAACAAAGATGCGCGCCTTTCAGGGCTGGCGCTATCTCGCCCCGGAGGCGGCTCCGGCGGATATCGGCGCGGCCGAGGCGTCTGCCGAGATGCCGGAAGAATTGCGCCGCGCGCTGCGCGATTTGGCGCTGCTATAGGGTGGATTGCCCTCGCGCCCGAGCAGTGACAGAGTGTGATCAAACAATAAACAGGAGGGCCAGATGTCCAAGGTCATCATCTCATGCGCTGTAACCGGCGCGATCCACACGCCGTCAATGTCGGAATATCTGCCGATCACGCCGGAAGAAATCGCCAAATCCTCCATTGAGGCCGCCGAAGCGGGTGCGGCGATTATCCATCTGCATGCGCGCGATCCGATCGACGGCCGCCCAACGCCGGACCCTGCGGTGTTCATGCAGTTCCTGCCGATCATCAAGCAATCGACTGACGCGGTGATCAACATTACCACCGGCGGCGGCTTGGGCATGACGGTGGCCGAACGCCTCGCGGCACCGCTGTTGGCCAAGCCGGAAATGTGCAGCCTCAACATGGGCTCGATGAATTTCAACATCTCCGGCGCTGCGGGCAAGCGCACCGAATGGAAGCATGCGTGGGAGAAGCCTTACCTAGAAGGCACCACCGATTTCATTTTCCGCAACACGTTCAAAGACATCGAAAGCATCACCCGCACCTTGGGCGAGGAGCACGGCACGCGGTTTGAGTTCGAGTGCTACGATATCGGCCATCTCTACAACCTCGCGCATTGCCGGGACAAAGGCTGGGTGAAGGGGCCGCTGTTCATTCAATCCATCTTCGGCATCACCGGCGGCATCGGGCCGGAATATCAGAACCTGATGTTCATGCGTGAGACGGCGAACAGGCTGTTTGGCGATGATTATGTGTGGTCGGTGCTGGGTGCCGGTCGCCATCAGATGAGCTTCTGCACGATGGCGGCGATGCTGGGTGGCAATGTGCGCGTGGGGCTTGAGGACAGCCTGTATCTCGGCCGCGGCCAAATGGCGACGTCCAACGCTGATCAGGTGCGCAAGATCCGGCGGATTTTGGAGGATCTGAGCCTGGAGATCGCAACGCCTGCTGAGGCGCGCGAGATGCTGCAGTTGAAGGGCGGCGATCGGGTCGGGTTCTAATCATTCATAGGGTGGGACCGCGAAGCAATCCCACCTCTTGGCGCGATTGGTGGGATTGCTTCGCGATCCCACCCTACGCCGCGACCTCCTCCGCGCGCCGCATAATCCGCAGGAAATTCCCGCCCCACAACGCCGCAATCGCTTGCGCATCGTAGCCACGCGCCACCAGTTCGGTGGTGATGGCAAGATTTTCTCCGGCGTGTCGCCAGCCTGCAAAGCCGCCACCGCCGTCAAAATCCGATGAAATCCCGACATGCGCGAGGCCGATGCGGCTAACCGCGTATTCGACGTGATCAACGTAGTCTTTCGGCGTCACCGCATCCGGCTTCATGCTGCGACGCACGAAGCCGCTGACGGCGGTGATGTTGATCATCCCGCCCACATCGCGCAGCGCATCAAGCTGTTCATCGTCCATGTTGCGCGGGTGGTCGCACAGGCTGAACACGCAGGAATGGGTGGACAGCACCGGGCTGCGTGAGACTTCGGCGGCTTGCAGCATGCTGGACTTGGACACATGCGCCACGTCAATCATCATGCCGAGCCTGTTCATCTCGGCAATCGCCGCGCGGCCAAGAGCGGACAGCCCGCCATGCAGGCTTGGCCCATCGCCCAAATCCGCACGCGGAATGGCGCTGTCGGCAAGCGCGTTATGGCCGTTATGGGTGAGCGTCATGTAGCGCGCACCGCGTGCGGCGAACGCGCTGAGATTGTTGATATCGGCCGCCATCGCGTGGCCGTTCTCAACGCAGGGAATGACCATCGGCACGCCCGCCGCATGGGCTGCTTCGATCTCTGCCACGCTGCGACATGTGCGCGCTTGGGTGCCGCCCATCGTGGAGATACGGTCAAGCATGCCGATGGCGCGCACGAAGGCGGCCTCGTGCGCCTCGGGCATCATCGGCCCTTGCGGCACATAGGCGGCAAAGCACCCGGCGGCGAGATAGCCGCGCCGCATTTTGGGCAGATCAACGCAACGCCGTGTTTCATCGAGAAACCCCGGCCCTTCCGGCCAGGGAATATCGATATGGGTGTCGATGGAGAGCAGCGATTTGTGCAGGGTTTGTGCGTCGATCATGCACGAAAGGTCGGCTGTGGGATGGCGTTGGTCAAGCCGGGTTGGCCCTCAACCCTTCGCCACACGCCGAATCAGCCGTTGCAGCAGGCTCTCCCCCAGAATACTGCCGCCGGTTTTGCCCCAAGGCAGCACCGCCCAGACGCGCTCATGGACGTAGAACAGGCCGATTTTGGTGAAGATTTCGGTGCCCGCGATCGAACCGGCAACACCGATATGGCCGGTGAAAAGCCAGCTCAGCACGAAGGTATCAATCGAGCCGATGATACGCCATGTGGTGGCTTTCAACAGGCTGCGCCCGTGCCAATCCCGAATCGGTTCGGCGCTGGCCGCAGTCTCAGGCTCAGCCGGGACCACCATGCCCAACGCCGACGTGGCGTTGCTGATCTTATCAATCAAGATAAAGCCTCCAAGATCGCGATCCTCGTCGTAGCTGACGTTTACCACAAGTCTGTCGGTTTTCAGCGTCACAAGCGCAATGCCGTTTACCGCCAATTCTTGCGCCGCCTCTGCACGATAAGAATGGATGTCGATGGCGTGGTGAAGCTTGGTGATGCGCGCAGTGGCGGTGGCGGTGCCGAT
>CAIZGT010000127.1 GCA_903932545.1 uncultured Rhodospirillales bacterium | reverse complement strand
TTGTTTACTGGGTCTCTGCCTCAAAGCAAATAAATAAGGCAAGCCCCCCCCAAGTCAGGTGTAAGTGCAGGGGGTGGGGGTGGGGGTGGGGGTGGGTGGGGGGTATAGATTTCAAGATAAGTCCTTTTGTAGTGGCTGTTATTGAGTGATCTAGGTTGTCAATAAGCTTTTTTTTAACTAAAAAATGTCAAGAACTTTCAAATTTTCACCAGTTTTTGGTAGAGTGTTAAAAACTGAACAGAGAAGAGCAAAAAATTATTTTTACCTCCCTAAATTCATGGGGTGCAAATTATGAAATTGCCAGTTAACCCTCACCCTTGCTTGCGGTTGTGGTGATCAATCTGTGCGTGCCAACCGCTTCGGGTGTGCCGCTGGATTTGCTGCCCAAGGTGATCGACGGCGTGCGGGTGATCGGGATCGATGTGCCGGGGTTTGGTGTGCCGACGCATGCTGAGGCGAAGGATGTGCTGGCGGGCGCGATGCTCAAAACCGCGCGTCTCGAAGCTGAGACCGGCCCGGTAGCGCGGCCGCGTCAGATGTCGGAATTGCCGACGGTGGCGCTGCTGGGTGAGTTATTTCCCGCTGATCCGATGATTATCGGCGCGATGCTGGCGCCGATGGAGATGGCGGTGGCGCCGCAACTGCCAGCGCGGGAGTGGCGCGACCTTTACGCGGCGTTGGATTGCGCGGTGGTGGGAGCGGTGCACCCGTTCTACACGGCGGCAATTCGCGAATTCAGCCATGCGGGCCGCCCGATTGTGGGCTCTGGGCCGGTCGGCGAGGAAGGCACGGCGGCTTGGCTCGATGCGATTGGCAAGGCCGCGAATATCGCAACCGCCAAGATTGACGCTGCAAAGAACCGGGCGTTGGCGCCGATGCGTGCCGCCATGGCCGCCAGCATGCTTGATCAGACGATCACCGTTTCCGGCTATGAAGGGTCGGAGCTGATGGTCGCCCGCCTGCTGATCGAACTCGGCGCACGGGTGCCGTATTGCGGCACGGCTTGCCCGCGCACGCCGTGGTCGGACGCGGATCGCGAGTTCCTCGAAGCCAATGGCTGCCATGTGCAGTATCGCGCCTCACTGGAGCAGGATTTGGCGGCGATGCGGGATGTGAATCCTGATCTCGCGCTCGGCACCACGCCGCTGGTGCAGAAGGCGAAGGAGATGGGTCGCCCGGCGATTTACTTCACCAACATGGTTTCAGCCCGCCCGCTGTTCGGCCTGCCCGGCATTGGTGCGATGGCGCAGATCATCAACACGCAAACGCGTGGAGCGGATCGGTTCTCGAAGATGGTGTCGTTCTTCCAAGGCGTCGGCACTGGTGACAACACCGGCTACGGCACCAACGGCACGCCGGTGGCGCATCCGGAAGCGCGGGCGCGATACAAGAAAGTGCGCGAGGCGAAAGCCAAAGCGGCTGCCAACCAGTCGATGGGGAGCTAGGCGCATGCTGGTTCTCGACCATGATCGTGCGGGCGGCTACTGGGGCGCGGTTTATGCGTTCACCGCCATTCGTGGCCTGCGCGTGGTGATTGACGGCCCGGTGGGTTGCGAGAACCTGCCTGTCACAGCCGTGCTGCATTACACCGACGCGCTGCCGCCGCATGAATTGCCGGTGGTGGTGACGGGGCTGGCCGAAGAGCAGCTTTCCTCTACCGGCACCGAAGGATCGATGAAGCGCGCCAATGGCACGCAAGACCCGGATATGCCGGCTGTGGTCGTCACCGGCTCGATTGCCGAGATGATCGGCGGCGGGGTGACGCCTGAAGGCTCCGGCCTGATGCGCTTCATCCCGCGCACGATTGATGAGGATCAGTGGCAGGCGGCGGATCGGGCGATTTATTGGCTGTGGAGTGAGTTCGGGCAGAAGCAGGCGAAGACGCGGCGCAAGGTGGCGCGGCCTGAGGGTTCGAAGCCGCTGGTCAATCTCGTTGGCCCGATCTACGGCACGTTCAACATGCCGTCTGACCTCGCCGAAATGCGGCGCTTGATTGAGGGCATCGGCTGCGAGATCAACCTGGTGTTTCCGCTCGGCTCGCATATTGAAGACGTAGCAAAGCTGGGTGATGCGGATGTGAATGTCTGCATGTATCGCGAGTTTGGCCGCAAACTCTGCGAGGAACTCGGCAAGCCGTATTTGATGGCCCCGATTGGGCTGCACTCCACCACGCGCTTTCTGCGCGCATTGGGCGCGATTGCGGGCGTGGACCCGGAGCCGTTCATCGAGAGTGAGAAGCATACCACGATCAAGCCGCTGTGGGATTTGTGGCGCTCGGTGACGCAGGATTTTTATGCGACGGCCAGCTTCGCGATTGTGGCAACCGAGACTTATGCAGTGGGTGTGCGTCGCTTCCTGGAAGACGACATGGGCATTCCCTGCACGCTCTCGGCCTCGCGCTCGGCAGGGGTGAAGCCGGACAATGCGATGGTGCGGGAAAGTCTGCACACCACGCCGCCGCTGGTGCTGTTCGGCTCGTTCAATGAGCGGATGTATAACGCCGAAGCCGGTGGTCGCGCGCAGTATATTCCGGCGTCTTTCCCCGGTGCGATTATCCGTAGAGCGACTGGCACGCCGTTCATGGGCTATGCTGGAGCGACATATATTGT
>CAIZGT010000126.1 GCA_903932545.1 uncultured Rhodospirillales bacterium | reverse complement strand
GTGAAGCGCGTGGCCTACACTTGCCACGGCTACCATTTCAACAAGCCCGGCCCGCTCTGGCTCCGTACCATCAGCTTTGCGATGGAATTCGTTGGCGGGCAATTGAGCGATGTGCATATGGCAGTGTCGCAGGAAGAAGCCGCAGAATCCCGACGCTATTTCATCAACCGTCGTAGCGTTGGCATCGGCAATGGCCGCGATCCGGCGCGGTTTAAGCCCGATGCGGCGGCACGGGCGCGGCTGCGCGCGGAGCTTGGCGTGGCCCCGGAGACGGTGGTGGTGACGATGATGGCGCGCTTGGTCCGCCACAAGGGCTTGCCGGAATTGCTCGAAGCGATGCGCGCCGTGCCGGGCGAGCTTTGGGTGGTGGGGGAGCGCCTACCGTCTGATCATGGTGAGGATCTGGAGCCGTATTTCGCCCGCGCCGACCTCGGCCCCCGTCTGCGCCGCCTCGGCGCGCGCGACGACGTGCCTGCAGTTCTGGCCGCGAGTGACATCTTCACCCTGCCCAGCCATTTCGAGGGGCTGCCGATGTCCATCGTTGAGGCGATGCTGGTGGGGTTGCCGGTGGTGTCCACCAATATCCGTGGCCCGCGTGAGCAGGTGATTGATGGTGTGACAGGGTATCTCGTCCCGCCGTTCAGCACCGCCCCGCTGGCTGAGGCACTGCGTCGCTTGGTGATCGACGCGGATTTGCGCGCGCAGATGGGGGCCGCCGGTCGCGCGCGGGCGCTGGCGGAATGCGATGAGGCGGTGGTGTTGGCGCGGGTAGTGGCGTTGCTGGGCGCGTAACCTAAGTCAGATGCGCCAGCGCCAGATATTCTTGGCTTTGCATCTCGTCCAAACGCGATGCGGTGCGCTCAAACGCCTTCGCCCCTTCGCCGCGCTGATAGAGTTGATCCGGATGCGCTTCGGCGGAGGCAACCAGCTTCACCCGATGGTCATACAGCGCATCAATCAGCACAATGAAGCGCCGCGCTTTATCGTAATTGTCGGGTGACAGGCGGGGAATGCCGTCGATCATCACCGAATGATAATGCGTGGCGAGCGCCAGATAGTCACCAGCCCCCAGCGCCTCACCGCAAAGCTGCTCGAAATCGAACCGCGCCACACCTTCGGCCGCACACGGGATGATGAATTTGCGCCCGGTGACGATCAGTGTCTCAGTCTTGGGCGCCGCTCGCCCGGTGAGTTCGGCGAAGGCTGAATCAAGCGCGCGCTCCGCCCGGCCATCGGCGGGCACATGCCACGTCGCCATGCCGCGCAGCCGGGCGCGGCGATAGTCACGCGCGCCTTCCATCACCAGCACGTCGAGATTTTGTTTGATCAGCCTGATGAACGGCAAAAACGCATCGCGCCCCGGCTGGCCCTTGAACAGATCATCCGGGGTGGTGTTGGAGGTGGTCACCACCACCACAGCCCGCTCGAACAACGCCTGGAACAACCGGCCCAGGATCATCGCGTCGGCAATGTCATTCACCTGGAATTCATCGAAACACAGCAACGCGGCCTCGCCAGCGATGCTGTCGGCCAATGGTGGAATCGGGTCCGCCTCGCCCGGATTGGCGTTGCGCCATGCGAAAATCCGCTTGTGGCATTGCTGCATGAATTGGTGAAAATGCAGGCGCTTTTTGCGCTGCACATCGGCCGATTCATAAAACAAATCCATCAACATGGATTTGCCACGCCCAACCTCGCCCACCAGATAAAGCCCGTGCGGACGCGGATCATCCGCGCCTTCGGTGGGTTTGCGGCGCAGGAAGCGAGACAGCAGGCCTGAGCGCGGGGCCGCAGAGAGCGGCGGTGGATCGTAGCCGCGCAGCTTGGCCCACAAATCCTGCAACCGCTCAATTGCCATCGCCTGCGATGGGTCGGAAGCCAGATCACCCCGTGCCACTCGGGCACGGTAGGCAGGCAACGGGCCTGCGGCGTAGTCGTCTGCAATCATCGTCGGCATGTCCATCGACGGGGTCTATTCGCGCGCCAGAACGGTGTCGTTGAGAAAGTTGGACAGCCCATGCGAGCGGAAGGCGGCGCGCAAGGCGGTCTCGTCATACTCGGTGGCAACCCATTCCAAAAACGGCACGCGGCCCTCGGCGGTTTGCTGGTAAAGGCGGAAAAAGGCGTCGAGAATGCCGGTGTTGGAGCGGCTGAAATGGCCGTAGTGCCAGGAAAGCTGCTTCAGCGCGTCTGACGCCGTGCCGCCCTCGAACATGATCGCCAAGCCCGAAGCGAGGCCGGCACGATCCGCGCCGGATTTGCAGTGGAGCAATGCCGGGGTTTCGAGCGTTTGGTAAATGCCGTGAAACCGCAGAATCCGCTCGCGATGCGGAGCACCCCGGCTTTCAAACGCCATATCGATATGCGTCATGCCAAGCTGAGCGGCGGCGTCGCGTGAGAGCGCATCGGCCCCACACTCGCGCTTGCCGCGCACATTGATCAGGGTTTTCAGCCCAAACCGCTGCTTCAGCCGCGCCAGTCGCCCAGGTGTTGGGTGGTTGGAGCGGTAGAGCTTGCCAGGAATGACTTCACCGACATTGTCCCACAACAGGCGGAAAATCGAATGATCGACAAACAGGCTGTCGATCCAGGCAGCACGGCGGCCCCCAGGCTGGGCCAGGGAGCCGCGAAATGCCACTGATTAGCCCTGACGTTCCAGCATCTTGGACTTGATCTCCGCAATTGCCTTGGCGGGGTTCAACCCCTTTGGGCAGGTTTGCGTGCAGTTCATGATGGTGTGGCAGCGATAGAGCTTGAACGGATCCTGCAACGCATCAAGACGCTCGCCGGTGCGCTCGTCACGGCTGTCAGCGATCCAGCGATAAGCCGCCATCAGCGTGGCCGGCCCGAGGTAACGATCGCCGTTCCACCAATAGCTTGGGCAAGACGTGGTGCAGCAGAAGCACAGAATGCATTCCCACATGCCATCGAGCAGCGCGCGCTCTTCTTTCGACTGCAAACGCTCACCATCCGGCGGCGGCGCGGTGTCGGATTGGAGCCACGGCTCAACCGAGCGGTACTGCGCGTAAGCCTGGCTCAGATCGGGGACAAGATCTTTGATCACTGGCATATGCGGCAGCGGGTTGATCGCGACATCGCCCTTCACATCGGCAATCGGCTTCAAGCACGCCAGCGTGTTGGTGCCGTCAATATTCATCGCGCACGAACCGCAGATGCCTTCGCGGCACGAGCGGCGGAAGGTCAGCGAGCTGTCCTGCTCGGACTTCATCTTGATCAGCGCATCGAGCACCATCGGCCCGCACGAATCGAGATCGACCTCGAACGTGTCGTAATGCGGGTTTTGGCCGGCATCGTGATCG
>CAIZGT010000125.1 GCA_903932545.1 uncultured Rhodospirillales bacterium | reverse complement strand
GCTGCCGTTCCTGGCCAAGCTGGTCGATGGGGCGCTCGCGTATTACGCAGATTTTGTCCGCCCGTCGAAGCAGTTCCGCGATCCGGATGTGAACGAGCGTGCGGCATTGGAGGATCTTGCCGCGTGCCTGCGCGCGATGCCGAAGGATGCGTCCGCCGAAGATGTGCAGAATATTCTTTATGACATCGGCAAGCGCCACGCCTTCCCCGAATTGCGAGCGTGGTTTGGGTGCTTGTATCAAGTGCTGCTCGGCCAGTCTGAAGGGCCGCGCTTTGGCCAGTTTGTCGCGCTCTATGGCGTCACGGAAACCGTGACGTTGATTGATGCGGCGTTGTCTCGCAGCACGGTTGCAGCATGAACGTGCTGCGCAAAGCTGTTCGCCTGCTGCCAGCCCTGCTCGGCTTGGCGCTGTTCTGCGGCGCGATTTATGTGGTGCAGAAGGAATTCCGCCACCTCAAGATCAGTGACATCAAGCTGGCGATGGCCGCGATTCCGCCGATGTCGTTGGCAATCTCAGGCGTGTTCGCCATCCTGGCCTATGGCGTGCTGACCTTCTATGACCGCCTGGGCACGATATATGCTGGCAACAAGGTGAGCTATTTACGGGTCTGCTTTGCCTCGTTCTGCGCCTATGCGCTGTCGCACAACCTTGGATTTGCCGCTGTTTCCGGCGCGGCAGTGCGGTATCGGCTGTATGCGCATTGGGGATTGTCGCCGCTGCAAATTGGCAAGGTGGTGGCGTTTTGTTCGCTGACCTTCGTGCTGGGCGCGGGCGTGTTGGGCGGGATTGTGCTGTTCACTGAACCGACAGCACTGCCGTTTATCGGCCAATCCGTGCCGATTTGGGTGCTCTACAGTGTTGGCGCCCTGATGTGGGCGACGGTGTTCAGCTACGTGATGCTGGCGAAGTTCATGGGCTCGATCACCGTGCGCGGCCATGTGGTTGAGTTGCCGCATTGGCGCATGGCGCTGATCCAGGTGGCGCTGGCCACAGTGGATGTGGCGGTGACGGCGGCGATCATGCATGCGCTGCTGCCGCCGACGCCGGGGCTGACCTATCTGAAATTCCTTGGCGTCTATCTCGCCTCCTACACCGCAGGCCTCGCCGCCAACGTGCCGGGCGGGTTGGGGGTGTTCGACACCGCGATGCTGCTCGGCCTGTCACCCTATCTGACCCCGCCGCAAATTCTGGGCGCGGTGGTGGTGTTCCGCCTTTATTACTACATCATCCCGCTGTTTCTGGCCGGTGGGCTGTTCACGGCTAATGAAATTCTGTTGCGCGGCAAGGGTGTGCTGGCAAAATTTGCCAAGATCACCGGAGCTTCATCACTGGCGATGGCGAGTGAGCCGGATTTCGCCGTTGCCGCTGGCACTTCGGTGGTGGCGCTGTGTGGTGCCATTCTGCTGAGCATTGGCGTGCTGGAGGCGCGGCCTGATTTCTCGTGGATTGACCCGGATTTCGCCGATGTCGCTGAAACGGCCGGACAGTTTATCCCATCCCTGATCGGGGCGGCACTTGTGGTGCTCTCCCTTAAAATGGCGCAACGGGTAAAGCTCGCCTGGGGGGCGACGATTGTGATGCTGCTGGTTGCGGCATTCTACACAACCCTTGAGGGCGAGCAGAGTTGGATCACGTTGGTGCTTCTGGCCGCAGCCCTGCTGATCGCTCCATTCCAATCGGCGTTCTATCGCTCCGCCAAGCTGTTCAGTGGCCCGATGGACGCCACCACCGCGCTTGCGCTACTCGGCTTAACCGGCTGCGTGATTGCACTGGCGGCATTTGAGCCGCATGTGAATTGGTTGGAGAATGACAGTTGGTGGGGCGTGATCCTCTCACCAGACGTGCCAAATTCACTGCGCGCCTCGGTGGCGGCCTGCGTGATCATCGGCGGCGCGGCCCTTGGGCGGCTGTTTAGGCCGGGCTATGTGGAAACCCGCGCCTGGGACCAAGACGCCCGCGCCCGCTTTGCAGCCCTTGGCGCGTTGCCGCCGGTGGAGGCAGACGGCGTGGTGTTCGGTGAAGCCGGGCGAGCAGCGATTGCGTATCGCCATGTCGGGGGGGTGCTGCTCGGCCTGGGTGATCCGGTTGGCGCGCCAAGTGATCGGACTTCGGCGATTTGGCGGTTGCGCGATCTGGCAGGCCAGGAAGGGCTTGACCCAGCCGTTTGGGGCGCGGGGCCGATGATGCTGCGGATTTACGCCAATCTTGGATTGTCTGCCCTCAAGCTGGACGAAAATGGAATGCCCGCGGCAGAGGTTGAGGGCGGCGACCATGATGCATCGCCCCATGCCCGCTATCTGGTTTGTAAAGCTGGGCGTGATTTGAACATGTTGCTGCCGATGCTGCCGAAAATTATCGAGCAACCGTAAAAACAGCCTCGCGGATTAAATCTGCGAAATTGCGCGTTTTCCCTCGGTGATTTGCCACATCACCAGCACCGGCACACCGATGACCAAATCCCGTGCGCGGCGCACCAACGAAAGCGCGAGCGCCACTTCCGGCGTGAGCCCAAAAAGTGCGCCGAGCAAGATATAGCCACCTTCCTGCACCCCCAACGCTTGCGGCACCATAAAGGCGGCAGAGCGTAGGCCAGAGATCAGGCTGTCGATCACCAATGCAGCCCCAAGCGCGACCGGCGCGCCGAGGAAGTGGCAGATCAGCCAAGTTTCGCCGCCAACCAGCAGCCAGCAGACCAGATGCAGCGCGGTGCATTCCGCCAATTTCAGCGGCGCGTTGTGCAATTGGGTCAGTTCAGCTTGCAGCATCGCAGCGGCGCGGTCTGGCTCTGCGGCGCCGAGCAGGCCGAGTAAGCGCGCCAGTTGCAGCACGCCGCGCACCGCAGGCCCAACTCCGCGCGCCTGCACCAGGACGAAGCCCACGCCGAGCAGCAGCATCACCACCACCGCGGCCCGCGCCGGGCCTGCGATGTCACTGCCTGGATGCAGGATGGAGAGCAGGATCAGGCCAATGGCGGTGTAGCCCATCTGCGC
>CAIZGT010000124.1 GCA_903932545.1 uncultured Rhodospirillales bacterium | reverse complement strand
TGATCGCCATGTGGACGCGATCAATGAGCCGAACCGGCCGATTCCGTCTGGTCGGATTCCCGGCCATTGGGGCTTAGCGATTGCGGTGATTTGGACAGCGCTGTCGATGGCGGTGGCGAGCCTGCTTGGGCCGTTCGTGTTCGGCGCATACTTGCTCGGCATGGCGGCGGCGTGGGCGTATTCAGCCCCTCCCCTGCGGCTGAAGCGCAATGGCTGGATGGGCAACACTGCGGTGGCCGCCTGTTATGAGGGGCTGCCTTGGGTGACCGGGGCGGCATTGATCGGTGGCGGTGGCGTGCCGGATTGGCGTGTGATTGTGATCGCTGGACTTTATAGCTTCGGCGCGCATGGCATCATGACGCTGAATGATTTCAAATCCATCCCCGGTGACCGCGCCATGGGCATTGACTCACTGCCTGCGATTTTCGGCGAAGATGTTGCCGCTTTGCTCGCCTGCATGGTGATGGCCGCCCCGCAGGTGGTGGTGATCACGCTGATGCTGATGTGGGGCCACCCGGCCTATGCCGCAGGGGTGGCGGTGCTGCTGGTGGCGCAGTGCGCGCTGATGCCGCGCCTGCTCACTTCCCCTTGTCAGCAAGCCCCTTGGTATAATGCCACCGGCACCACGCTTTATGTGCTCGGCATGTTGGTTTGTGCGTTTGCCCTCCATGCGGGAGTTGTCGGATGAACATGAGCGATCAAACAGTGTTCGATGTTGTGGTGATCGGCGGTGGCCCGGCGGGGGCGACGGCGGCGCATGATTTGGCCAAGCGCGGCCTGAGCGTGGCGCTGCTCGACCGCGCCGGCCGGATCAAGCCGTGCGGCGGGGCGATCCCACCGCGCGCGATTGTGGATTTCGAGATCCCGGACGAGCAGATTGTCGCCCATGCCAGCTCGGCACGGATGATCGCGCCGTCGGACAAGAAGGTCGATATGCCGGTTGGCAACGGCTATGTCGGCATGGTGGACCGGGAACATTTCGACGAATTTCTGCGGGTGCGCGCCGCCGAATCCGGCGCGGTCCGCCTCACTGGCACATATGAGCGGATCAGCCGGGATGCGCAGGGCACGATTGTGCATTTCTTCGCGGGCAAAGAACGCGACAGTTCTAACCCGCAAACGCTGCGCACCCGCGCGGTGATTGGGGCGGATGGGGCAAAATCCAACGTCGCACGCCAGGAGATCAAGGGCGGCGATAAGATGAAATGCGTGTTCGCGTATCATGAGATCGTCGAGGCACCGACCGATCAGATGACGGATTACGATCCGAAGCGGTGCGATGTGTATTATCAGGGCAAGGTGAGCCCGGATTTCTACGCCTGGATTTTTCCGCATGGCGCGACGATGAGCATCGGTACCGGCTCGATGCAGAAGGGCTTCGGACTGCGCGAGAGTGTGACGGAACTGCGCGCGCGCACCGGGCTCGACCGCGTTCGCACCATCCGCCGCGAAGGCGCGCCAATTCCGCTCAAGCCGCTGAAGAAATGGGACAATGGGCGCGACGTGGTGGTGTGTGGCGATGCGGCGGGCGTGGTGGCCCCGGCCTCTGGCGAGGGCATCTATTACGCGATGGCCTGCGGGCGGCTGGCGGCAGACGCAGCGATGGCGTTCGTCGCCACGGGTGATGCGCGCGAATTGGGTCAGGCGCGCAAAGCTTTTATGAAAGAACATGGCAAGGTGTTCTTGATTCTCGGCATCATGCAATATTTCTGGTATTCCTCTGATCGCCGTCGCGAGAGCTTCGTGAAAATGTGCCAGGACCCAGACGTGCAGCGTCTGACCTGGGAGAGCTACATGCACAAGCGCCTGGTGAAGCGGGAAAAATTTGCGCAGTTGAAGATATTCTTCAAAGACACCGCGCATTTGTTAGGATTTGCCAACACGTGACATGGACCATCGTCGTTGCTGTGCTTTGCACCATCCTGGTGGCGTTTGCCGGAGGTGCGCTGACAAAGCTCGACGATTGGTATTTCGGGTTGCGGTTCCCAAGCTGGAAACCACCGGATTGGGCATTTGGCCCGACCTGGAGTGTGATTCTTGGCAGCGCCTGTTATGGCGCGGTGTTGGGCTGGGACAATGCGCCGACGCCGCATGAACGCACCGTGATCGTGATATTGTTCGCGGCCAATGGTGTGTTGAACGCGCTGTGGAGCTTCCTGCACTTCACCTGCCGCCGCCCGGATTGGGCGATGCTGGAGGTTGGACTGTTGCAATCCACCAACGTGGCGCTGTGCTGGTATCTGTACGACATCTCGCATGTGGCGAGCTATTGCATGGTGCCGTATGTGGTGTGGGTTGTGTATGCCGGCGCACTGAATGCGGCGGTGGTGCTGATGAATTGGCCGTTTGGGCGAAAGGCTGAAGCTGCCGCCACGGCGCAGCGGGCGGATTAAGCCTGGAACCCATTGATCGAACGATGGATTGCGATCATGCGATAAAAATCTGACCGATAACGATGAGAACCAATTTACAACATGCATCGTTAAATGATGTTATCTAGAAAATTTTAGAAGGACACCGCGATGTTGACCGCAAAATCGGCAGCGTTGGTTGCAGCATGTACCTCAGCTTTGGCCTTGGCCGGATGTAGCGGCAGTTCAGCGGTGGGGCCGAGTTTTCCGGCCGGGTCAGGTAGCAGCTCGTCATCAACCGGGCCGATCAGCATTGGCTGGCAGACGGCGGGAACCACCGTGTTTTATACAGTGTCGTCGGATGCCGGGACAATCTCGACCAGCGGGACGGCTGCGATTAGCAGTTTGAACGCGGGCAACAGCGGGACGGTTGCGATTACCACTGATAGCTCGGGCAATCTGTCAAAGCTCACGTTCGCCGTGCCGACGGGCTCTAGCAATTTCACCGGCTCGTTTACCGGCTCGGCCCTCACCCAAGCCCCAACGATCAGCCTGAGCACGCTGAGCGCGATGCTCACCGCCGTTGGTGCCAGTTCTGGAAGCAGTGGCGTGGTTGTGAGTGGCGGTGGGCTGAGTTATGGCATTTACGGCATGTGGGCGATCAACGACACCGGCACATCGGGCCGCGCGGGCACGTTCGGCGTTGGATCTCTGACGCCAAGCGGTTCGGTGCCCACCACCGGCACCGGCGTCTATACCGGCTCGACGCTGGGATATGGCGTGAGCAGCGGCGTTGGGTATGCCATTGCTGGATCGATGCAGGTGACGGCCAATTTTGCGACCAGCATCATTGCAACCACCACAACCATTTCCACGCTCCAAAATCTCTCCACCCAAGCGGTCTCGACGTCTGGCTTTACGTTCAGCGGGTCTGCCAGAATATTTGGCAATGTTTATAGCGGGTCGCTGACCTCGCCGTATAACGGCGTCATTGTTGGGGCGTTCAATGGCCCCACCGCGCAAGAGACCACGGGTGTGTGGACCGCCAGCCTGTCGGGGGCGAATTATGTTGGGTCGTTTGGTGCGAAACGGTAAGAATTACCCAGAGTGAACGGGCATTTACCGCGGATTGCCCTGGCGATCTGTTTGCTGGCAGCGGCACCATCATGGGCGCAGCCGGTCTCGCAAGATGACATCAATCTCGAACGCGGCCTGATTGGCACCGGTAATGCGGCACTGGCGCTGCCCGCCTTGCAAGGCTTGGTGACATCCAACGCGGGCAACCCCGAATTGTGGTTCCTCCTCGGCATGGCGCAGCGCGCCACCGGGGATGAAGCGGCTGCGGCGACATCGTTCACCCGCGTGTCAGAATTGGCGCCCGACCAACCGCGCGCGCTGCTGGAACTCGGCACATCACTGGCTGCGCTTAATCGATTCGACGACGCTTATGACACCTTCAACCGTGCGCTGATCTTGGCCGATGATCGCATCGTGCGCCGCAACATCCGCCGTGCGCTCGCCGCACTCGACCGCAAGCGGGTGTTGAGCATCTCGCTCTCCACCAGCGCCCAGCCAGATACCAACGCCAATTCGGCGTCAGGCAGCAAGGTGGTGACGATTGGTGGCATTCCGTTTGTGTTGAGCAAGCCCGCCACATCAAACCGCAGCCTCGGCCTGGGCGTGGACGCGGCGGCACGTTACGCGCCTTATCTGACCACCACATTGCGGCTGGTGAGTGATGCGAATTTCACCGGGGTGAATTTCTTCCACACCTGCTGCAGCGACGACACCGCCACGCTCGCGAGCGGCCCGGGCTGGTTTGATGGCGCGTATCATGTTGTCACCCAAGCCTATCTGCGCCGCCGCTATTTCGACGGCCTGCCCTATAGCGAGGAGCGCGGTGGGCGGGTGGAAGCGGGGTGGGAGAACAGCGATCTCAGCCTCTCCGCGGCCACTGAGGCTGGATCGATCAAGCTGCTCGGCCCGCATGTGCCGGGCAGCGTGGCACGCGGGCAGTTGGGCGGGCAGGTGGCGGTGAGCAGCGGGTTGACCGTGGGCGCAATTTTGCGGGTTGAGCGTGACGATTATCCGATCCCGTCACAGAGCTTTACCGCGGGCTCCGGCGAGGTTCGGCTGATGTTCACCGGACCGTTTGAATTGCCAATGCAGGTTTGGGGCGTGGCGCTGGAGCGACAATTCCAGGGGGCAACGCTGACCTCGCCCGGTCCGCGCCTTGATCATCTCTGGGGCGGCGGCTGGATGGTTGATCTGGATTTTCTCAATGTCTGGGGCATGTCTCCCCAGATCGGCGTGACCTATATCAGCCAAGCCTCTAACGACACGCTGGGGCGGTTTCATCGGGTGACCGGCATTGTGGGTCTGTCAAAGGGACTTTGACAGCGCAGCACTATCGCAAGGCGGCTTCGATATCCTTGGCGATGGAGTCCGGCGTGGTGGTGGGTGCGTAGCGCTCGACCACCAAGCCGTGGCGGTCAACGAGGAATTTGGTGAAGTTCCACTTGATGGCGCTGCCCAGCATCCCGCCCTTTTTGGATTTTAGCCACACGTAGAGCGGGTCAGCTTTCGGGCCGTTGACGTCGATTTTGCTGAACACCGGGAACGTGACGTTGTAGTTGGTTTGGCAGAACCCCTGGATTTCGGAATCCGAGCCAGGCTCTTGCGCCCCGAACTGATTGCAGGGGAAAGCCAGCACCGAGAAGCCACGATCATGGTAGCGTTCATGCAAGGCCTGCAGCCCGGCATATTGCGGGGTGAAACCACATCGCGAGGCGACGTTCACAATTAGCACAACGTGGCCGACATAAACGCCCAGGTTCAACGGCTCGCCGTTGCTGCGACGGACAATAATGTCATGGATCGGCATGTTCACTCACCAAATTCTGTGCTCCCCGCCAAGGCATGGGAGGCAAGGCCATAGCTGTTCTTGAGCAAATCAATTGTTTCGATTTTGTGAATAAACGGACCCCAATCGTCAAGTCTAGCGATTGGGTCCCAGACGGCTTCAACCTCATCAATGAGCAGAGTTGGGGGTGATGGGCAGGCAAACAATGCGCGACTGAGATCGACATGTGGGCTGGCGCGGTAATCTGCCAGCCGCTCACGCACATGTGTGAAGGCATCAGTGGCGTAGAACGCCGCTGATGGGCCGGATTGCGCCCGCCCGGCACTCGCCATGCCACCGAACCAGTCAAAGAAGCTCTGCTCAAACGGGGCCTGTGAGATTTCCAGGAAGTTGACGAAATGGCTGGTGAGATCCTGATCCATCGCTGCCCCCCGCGAGACGAGGCCCAAGCGGCGGATGATGCAGGTGGCGAAATCGGCCTGGATGGTGCGCCAGAACGGCTCAATAGCGGCTTCAAGCGCGGATTTTTCAGCCAGTGGCAGCAGGCATCCGCCGAGCCGCACCAAATTCCACAACAGCGTCTCGGGCTGGCGGCCATAGGCGTAGAGGCCTTGATGGTCGAAATAGGCGGCGGTGAAGGCTGCGTCATAGGTCGGCAGAAAGCGCCACGGGCCATAATCGAAGCTCTCGCCGGTGACGTTGATGTTGTCGGTGTTGAGCACGCCGTGCACGAACCCAGCCGCCATCCATTGCGCCCCGGTGCGCGCAACACGGCGCATCACTTCGCCGAGGAAGGCGGCGGTGCGGGTGGGCAGATCGTCGTGCCAGATATTGGGCATGTGGGTGCGGATGGTGTGATCCATCAGCTGCGCCACCGCCTCGTGGTTGGAGTGAAACGCGAGGCGCTGGAAGCTGCCGATGCGGATATGCGAGTGACTTAGGCGGACGAGCACGGAGGCGCGGGTGGGCGATGGCTCATCACCGCGATACAGGCTCTCGCCGGTTTCGATCAGGCTGAAGCTTTTGGAGGTGTTGACGCCCAGCGCGGTGAGCATGGTGGTGGCCAGCACCTCGCGCACGCCGCCCTTCAGCGTCAGCCGCCCATCGCCCGCGCGCGACCAGGGCGTGGTGCCGCTGCCTTTGGTGCCAAGATCGAGCAGGCGACCATCTTGCGCATCATACAACTGCGCGAACAGAAAGCCGCGCCCATCGCCGAGGTCTTGATTGTAGTGGCGGAATTGGTGGCCGTGATAGCGCAGGGCCAAGGGCGCGGGCAGGCTGCCGGAGAGCGGCTCGAATGCGCCGAAATGGGCGAGCCATTCGGCTTCGGTGAGTTCGCCCAAGCCCACGCGAAGGGCGGCATCCTGATCACGATGGCGTAAGACCAGTTTGGGAAAAACGGCGGCCTGCACCACGTCATAGAATGTGTTACCGAGTTCGGCGTGCTTGGTCGAAGGACGGTAATGCGCGGAGTAAGGCATCGTCGACTCCTAGGTGTTGTGGCTAAGAATAGCCAGCCCTCGCGCCTGGCCACAGGAGAAGCTCTGATGACGAAGTTGCGATTTGCCGCTTTATTGCTCGCCCTGTGTGGGCTTGGCGGCTGCGGCTTGGCGGCGGCACCTTGTCGGGTTGCGTCGGCCGGGCTGAAGATTATCCCCCTCGTGGGGCACACCGCCGCGGCCACCACCGATGCGTGTGCAACGGCGATTGATCCCTAACCAGATGTTCAGCGGTTTGACCGTCTTGATGTGATCGCGTAGCTCTCCGCCCGACGAGAGCGACCAAATCGGGCTGGCGAGGCGAAGATGCATATTGCTGTGGTGGGTGGCGGTTATGTCGGGCTGGTCTCGGCCGCTTGTTTCGCAGAATTTGGCAATCAGGTGGCGGTGGTTGAATCAGACAATGCCAAGCTCACCGCCCTGCGTGAAGGCCGCTTGCCGATTTATGAGCCGGGGCTGGACACGCTGGTGGCGGAGAACGTGGCCGCCAATCGGCTCTCCTTTGGCAATGATCTTGAAGCGGCGGTGGATGGGGCAGACGTGGTGTTAGATC
>CAIZGT010000123.1 GCA_903932545.1 uncultured Rhodospirillales bacterium | reverse complement strand
TCCGGATAGTCCGCATAGCGGCGCGGCATGCCGGCGAGGCCCAAAAAGTGTTGGGGGAAGAACGCCAGATTCACGCCGATGAAGGTGATCCAGAAGTGCAGCTTGCCAAGGAACTCGTTGTACATGTAGCCGGTGATCTTGGGGAACCAAAAATAGAAGCCGGCGAAGATCGTGAAGACGGCGCCGAGCGACAGCACGTAGTGGAAATGCGCGACCACGTAATAGGTGTCCTGCAGCACGCGGTCGACGCCGGCATTCGCCAGCACCACGCCGGTGACGCCGCCAACCGTGAACAGGAAGATGAAGCCGAGCGCCCACAGCATCGGCGTCCTGAACTCGATCGAGCCGCCCCACATCGTGGCGATCCAGGAGAAGATCTTCACGCCGGTCGGCACCGCGATCACCATGGTGGCGGCGACGAAATAGGCCTGCGTCGCCGAGGACATGCCGACCGTGTACATGTGGTGCGCCCACACCACGAATCCGATGCCGCCGATCGCGACCATCGCATAGGCCATGCCGAGATAGCCGAACACCGGCTTGCGCGAGAAGGTCGACACGATCTGGCTGATCATGCCGAAGCCCGGAAGGATCAGGATGTAGACTTCCGGGTGGCCGAAGAACCAGAACAGATGCTGGAACAGCACCGGATCACCACCGCCAGCGGGGTCGAAGAACGAAGTACCGAAGTTACGGTCGGTGATCAACATGGTGATCGCACCGGCAAGCACCGGAACCGAGAGCAACAGCAAGAATGCCGTCACCAGCATCGACCACACAAACAACGGCATCTTGTGCAGCGTCATGCCCGGCGCACGCATGTTGAAAATGGTGGTGATGAAGTTGATCGCGCCCAGCAAGGACGAGATACCGGCCAGATGCAAAGCGAACAGAGTGTAATCCATCGCGGTGCCCGGCGAATAGGTCGACCCTGACAGCGGCGGATACAACGTCCAGCCCGAACCCGAACCGTCACCAGTCAGCAGGCCCATCATAATCAGGACGAATGCCGGCACCAGCAGCCAGAACGAGATGTTGTTCAAGCGCGGGAACGCCATATCTGGCGCGCCGATCATCAACGGCACGAACCAGTTGCCGAAGCCGCCGATCATGGCGGGCATCACCATGAAGAAGATCATCAGCAGGCCGTGCGTGGTCACCACCGCATTCCATTCCTGCCCACCCGACATGTGGTGCGAGCCGGGATACATCAATTGGTAGCGCATCCACATCGACAATGCGCCGCCCACCAAACCGCCGCAAATAGCGAAGATGAGATACAGCGTGCCGATATCTTTGTGGTTGGTGCTCATCAGCCAACGCTTAACGAACCCCGGCTTGTGGTCGTGGTCGTCATGCGCATGGTCGTGGCTATGATCGTGGGTGGTTGCAGTCATGTGATCTCTCCTGACTATGCGTGGTGTCAGTGAATATTGGCAGCAACGGCGACGGGGGCGGCCAAGGTCGGGCCGGTCGTCGGGGTTGCATCAGCGAATTTGGTCTTGGCTTCAATCAACCAAGCTTGGAATTCCGCTTCCGGAACCGCCTTGATCGAAATCGGCATGGCTGAGTGGTTTGCACCACAGATCTGGTTGCACTCGCCGTAATAGGTGCCTGGCTTGTCCACGCGGAACCAAGTTTCAATCGTCCGACCCGGGATGGCGTAACGCTGCACGGCCAAGCTTGGAATGAAGAAAGAATGAATAACATCGGCCGACGTGGTCAGCACGCGCACGTTTTTACCGGCTGGCACCACCAATTGGTTGTCAACATCAAGCAAGCGGTGCTCACCCGGCTTCAGATCTTCGTCAGCAACCACACGGCTGTTGAAATCGACCTTGGCAGCGGTGCCGTAGTCATATTCCCAATACCATTGATGCCCAGTCACCTTGATGGTTATGTCCGCATTGGCGGTGCGATCTTCAAAGTAAACCAAGCGGAAGCTTGGGATGGCGATCACGACCAAGATCAGCACCGGCACAACCGTCCAGATCACTTCGATCAGGGTGTTGTGGCTGGTGCGACTTGCGACCGGGTTGCGCTTCGCGCTGAAACGGAAAATCACGTAGAGCAACAATGCGGCGACCACGATTGTCACCACGGTTACGATCCACAGCACCAACGTGTGCAGGCTTTGCAGGTTCTCGGCCACCGGGCTTGCAGCTGCCTGCATACCCATCTGCCAAGGCTGCGGAAGTTGCGCCATGGCGGCAGGCGCAAGCGCCAAGGTCACCAAAATCGCGCCAAACAGAACGGCTACGCGTCCCGCCAAATTTTTCATTGCCAGATCCAATCCGATGAATTCGCGGGACGGCTCCCTCTCCCGCGCTGCATCAAATTGGCTACTCGGATCGTTGATCTAGATCAAGGCACTTTGCGATGTGAAGTGAAATTCAGGGGCGACGTTGCGCAACGAAGCCCCTGATTTCGCGTCCAATCAGGCGACCGCATCTTCGCGACGATCGCGAACTTTCACATACGCAAGCTGAACATGCTCGCTGCAATACGGCTTGCCCGAGGTTGCTTCGGCGTCACAGAACCGAAAGCTTTTGGTGCCCGGCTCCCCAATCGGCCAGCAGCATGACGGGTTCCGACCGCGTGAGGCGGGCACGGCGCGGAGCATCGACGCCGGGCGAGATGGAGCCACCACCACAGGGCGCGGCGCTGGCTGGACCGCCTGCGGTGCTGCGGGCGCCACTTCACGCTCAATCGTCTGCACGGCGGGAAGTGGCGGCAAGGTTGGGCCAGTGACACGACGCGGCGCGGCAGGACGTGCCGCGCCAACCGCATCACGGCGAATCGGGGACGGGCGTGCGGGTAAGTTCAGGCGATGCGCCTTACCCACAACGGCGTTCTTGGACACCGACATGCGGCGACCGATCTCGGCTGTGGAGTGACCTTCATCCCAAAGCATCCGCAAACGCGCAATAGCTTCGTCTGTCCAGTCCATATGTAGTCCCCTCACCCGCTGCACCTACAAGATACAGTAGCAGCAGCGGGCTTCGGGAAACAACAACACAAGGGGGTCTGGATTCAAAAACTTGTGGACAACTCAAGGTTACCCACAAGATGTTGAATCACGCGAAGAGCAAACCCTTTTTTAACATGCCGTGAACGCCTTTTTCACCATTGACGGTTTGCGTCACGCGGAAATCGACCGCTAGCGAACAGAATTGATAAGCTTCCTGGCGCGAAAGGTTTGATTTTGTGCAGATAAAGCTGATCATCTGACGCAAGGCTTGCTTCATCGCGAGGTCGAGATCCTCGTTCATCCCCATCGCTATGTAATGCGTCGGCGTCTCGCCACGCGGATAGCTCAGCAGCGGGGCGCTGCCCTGCTTTTTGTGCACCGTGAGCGTGAAGGTGCCGGTGAGGAAAATCTCCAGTGCGTTGATGCACACCTCGCCATCGCCCTGCACACCATGGCCATCACCGGCGGAGAACATCGCACCCGGCGCATGGACTGGCAGAAACAGGGTGGAGCCTTCGGTGAGCTCCTTGTTGTCCAGATTGCCGCCATGCTCGCGCGGCTGAACGGTGGAGATAGTACCGTAGGCCGGTGGTGGGGCCACGCCCATCACGCCGAAGAACGGGTG
>CAIZGT010000122.1 GCA_903932545.1 uncultured Rhodospirillales bacterium | reverse complement strand
CTGCTCACAATCGCCACGCCGGTGATGGCCCAACCCGCCCCTGGCCCTGAACTCGCGGCACCCGGAACCCGCGCTGTGCCGCAAACGGGCGAAGACCCGCCCGCCCGCGTCGGTCGGGTCGCGCGCATGGGTGGCACGGTGTCGTTCCACACAGCCGACGCCACGCAATGGGAAGCCGCACAACTCAACGAGCCCGTCACCAGCGGCAATGCGTTCTGGACCCAGCCGGGCGCGTCCACCGACATCGAAGTCGGCGGCACCCGCGTCGTGCTGGACCAGACCAGCGAGTTCACCGTCGATCAACTCGACGATCAAAATTTCAATGCCACCGCCTCCCAGGGCCGCATCTATCTGCGCGTGCGCAACATCCAACCCGGTGAGAACACCGCCATCCGCACCCCGCGCGGCACGGTGGTGATCACCGCCCCTGGCCGCTACGAGATCGCGGTGGGCGACACTGAAACCCCTACAAGAGTCACCGTTGATCAGGGAGCGGCCACCATCGCTGGGCCCGGCGTCAATCTCAGCATCGGCGCGCATCAATCGGCGCAGGTGAGCGGTGCCGACAATTTTAACGGCATCGTGGTCGCCGAGCAGCGCGACGATTTCCTCAATGGGCAAATCGAGCGCGAACACCCACCGCGCAGCATCGGTGCCGTGCAACCGCCGCCGGTTGTCCAGCAAATGACCGGCTACGATGCGGTGGCCGACACCGGGCAGTGGGACAATTCGCCGGAATATGGCCAGATTTGGTATCCGCCGGTGCAAGTTGGCTGGGCACCGTACCGCGAAGGCCATTGGGCGTTCATCGCCCCCTGGGGCTGGACCTGGGTGGATGACGCGCCCTGGGGCTTCGCACCTTTCCACTATGGGCGCTGGGTTGAAGTCGGGCCACGCTGGGGCTGGCTGCCCTATGAGCGTGGCGTGGTGCTGGAGTCTCGCCCGGTCTATGCCCCCGCTTTGGTGGCCTTTGTTGGCGTGGGCGCCGGGATTGCCGTCGGGCTTGGCATTGGGGCGGCGGTCGGCTGGATCCCGCTCGGACCGCATGAGGCTTATCATCCGCCCTATCGCGCCTCGAACAACTATATCCGCCAGGTGAACGTCACCAACGTGACCAACATCAACACCACAACAAACAACACCTATATCAACGCGCGCGGTGCCTGCCAATCAAACCGCGGCACTGCAACCCACCAACCAGCCGATGGTCGCCCCCACCAACGCCACACGCGGTGTCACCCCAGCCGTCGCCCGCAGCCTGAACTTGCCGGCTGGCGGATCAGCCGCCCCTGCATCACCCGGCCCGGCATTTCAACCGCATCAGGGCGCTGGCTTTGCCGCACCCACACCCGCGGCGGCTGCGCCCCTTGGGCCATTGCCACATCCTGGCGGCATCAATCCAGTGTCGGTGTCGCCCCAGAGAGTCGCCCCCGCCCCGCCCGACGGTCGCGCCAATGCCGCACCGAGTGCGTTTCCCCCCGCCCCGGTTCACGGCGCAGCCCCAGCACCAAGCCCGTTTGGCGGCGGGCGAGCGAACGTCGCACCGCCACAACCCGCGCGCAGCAACGCCGCGGCCGGCACGCAGAATGTGATACCGCAAACG
>CAIZGT010000121.1 GCA_903932545.1 uncultured Rhodospirillales bacterium | reverse complement strand
CCGATTACGAATCGGTTGCTCTACCCCTGAGCTAAAGCGGCGCAGCGCGGGCTAATAGCGGAGGATGGGGGGTTTTCCTACCCCCATATTTGCGCAGCCCGCCATGTTTTTATGCGGCACTGCGCGAAATCGCCTGCGTGCGGCATCGCTGCTTGCACCGGGGCGGTAAAATCCGACATATCGGGGCATGCCCGAAGCCCCCCTTCTTCAGCGCGATTTTGGCATTGCCCGCAGCGCGCTGGTACTCATGGTCGCTGCGGTGATGTTGGCTGCTTTGTTCTGGACATTGCGCAGCTTCCCTTTGGCGCCCACCCTGCAAGAAGTTGCGCGCAACGGGGCGTTGGCCACGCTGCGCAGCCATCAGGCAGATCTGAGCGCCGCCATGGCGCAACTCGGCTGGCGTGGACCGGCGCTGTTCGCGCTGATCTATATCACGTTGGCGGGCCTCACCTTGCCGATAAATGTGCCGCTTTCGGTGGCGGCCGGCGCGCTGTTCGGCTTGTGGCCCGGCACCGTTTTGGCCCTGTTCTGCACCGCAATCGGAGCCAGCCTGTCATGTCTGATGAGTCGCACGCTGTTGCGCGGTTGGGTCACGCGCAAGCTGTATGGGCGGATGGCAGAGGTGGAGGCGGGGCTGGCCAAAGATGGCGCGTTGTATCTGCTGTCGCTCCGCCTGATGCCGCTGGTGCCCTACACGATGGTGAATTTGCTGTTCGGACTGACCAGCATAAGCTTGCCACGGTTCTTCGCCATCACTGCACTTGGCACGCTGCCCGCCACCTTCGCCTTTGCCAACGCGGGCACGCAATTGCAGCAATTGGGTGATGACGGCATGCAGCTTGGGCTGCGGCTCGGAATTTCACTGGCGCTGCTCGGTTGCGTGCCGCTCTGCGTGAAGCCGATCGCGGCGCAAATCCGTCGTTGGCGGTAAGGCTAGCTCAGCCGTTGCCGCCCTGTTCCCAGCGCGCCACCGAAACCGCCAAACGCAACAGCGTGGCTTCCACCAGCTTGATGTCTTGCTGCCAACGCTCGCGCATCCGTTCGAGGGAATCGACCAGGTCCAGATGATCATCAGGGGCTGACTGAAAGCGATGTTCCAGGCCCAAATCATCCTCTGCCAGAATCAGCTCCACCTCACCCCACAGGTTGAAATCATGTTCCGCGGATTTCTTCCACTGCGCCAATGTCTCGGGCTGACGGCGGAATTCTGGGGTCACGGCGGCGAAACGCATATTCGCCAGATCGGTGGTGGTGATGCCGAGCTGGTCTGACACATCAATACCAACATCTTCGATCAGCCGATCAGCATGGTCGGCTGATTGGCGCAGCGACTGCGTCAGCATCGCAAGGCCAGCTCGCAAGCCTTGCGGGATATCGGGTGAATGCGCCACCAAACCGAGCAATTCTGCGGCACCGCGAACACTCTGCGCGAGACCGTTCAGCGACAGCGTTTCCGCGTCGTTGCGATACTCGTGCGATGGTGAAAGCGGCCCGTCCATTTTATTTCTCGCTCATCCCTAGACCGTTGCATCAAGTCTTGGTCTCAACACTGTTGTCACCCACTTGGGTCGGCGGTTTGCGAACACTTATAGTCGTCCGCAGCAACAGTCTTTTATCTCGACGGAAGGACTTAACACCCAGTGACGGGCCGAGTGCAATAACCAAGATTGAGTCCAAAAAACCAAGGGAATTTCTGGATAGTTTCGATTTTGCTCATTGCCTCCGGTGGGGTCGTTCTAAGATGTTGAAAACGTGATTCTTCGTCTGAAAAGCACATCCTGTGGATAACACTTGCCGAGACGCAGCCTTGCGTTTAATTCTTGTCGGGTTGGAGTAAAAACTCACATGCCGTGCCGTCGCGCGCGGCCACCATTGGTCGAAAGGAGGGCGGCATGTTGATTGGATATCTGAATTTGCCGCTCGACCAATTGTCCGGCGGCGCAGCCAATGGCGGCCTGTCGGATCAGCAGAACGCCCTGCTTGCCGCCGGTGCCAGCAAATTGTTCATTGATATCGACATCGGCACTGGCGCCGCTCCGCAGTTGGATTTGGCGCTGGCCGAGTTGCGGTCAGGCGATGCAATGATCACAGTGTCAGTGCACACATTGGCGCGCACAATCGATGGCTTGCTGAGCGTGAATACCAAGCTGGTGGCGCGTGAGGCCTCATTGCGCGTGTTGCAGATGCCGGGCGGGCTCACCTTAGACACCGCCACATCGGAAGGCCGCGCCATTTTGGGGGCGCTGGCGTTGATGAACGGCATCAATATGGGTGCGCCGATGCCGGTGGTGGCGCCGAGCGCACAACAAGAGCCGATGGTGTTTCAGCCCAGCCGCAGCCGTGGTCGGCCCGCCACCGCTGGCAGCCGTGCCGGTGAGGTGACGCATCTGCACGCCCAAGGGGTACGGGCAGTTGATATCGCCGCCACGCTGGGCATTGGCCGCGCGTCGGTCTATCGCATACTGAGCCAGGGCGGTGTTGAGGACGAGTCCGCCGAACGTGGTGCCGTCACCAGCCGCAGCGCCAACATTGCCTCAGCCGCCAAGGGCCGTTTTGATCCGTTCAACGGTCGCTAAAGTCGGTTTTTCGAATATCCTGTTGTATCACGACGCCATCGCGAAGCTGCGTGAGGCGTTGGCCGCCTGCATAACAGGCTCGCCGGTGCCCAGCGTCAGCACGCGATAGACCGAGGCGCGGCAAATCTTGAGTCGGTCGGCAATCTCAACCGCGCTCAGCCCAGCGGCGCGCAAGCGGGAGATTTCGTCAGCCTTGGTCGTAGCAGTCGGCGGGCGACCGCGCGGGCGACGCGGCATCGGGGCCGACAGCGGTTCGAGCGAGCGGGCTGGCTTTTCAAATGCGGCCATCAGGCCCAGCGCGCCGAGCATCATCGCACCAGCCGCGGTGCCGGTATCGAGCATCTGGCCGCCAGCCACTTGCAGCACGCGCAAAGCAGCGCCCTGAGCGGTGAGTTTATTGGCGATTGCGATCAACCCGCTGAGCGATTGGGTGAGATGCGCGGGCGTGAGGGTCAGCAACGTGTCGCCCTGGGCGCACTCGGCGAGCGCGGTGTCCACACCATGGGCGGGATGATTGCTGTTCCACGCCGAGGGACAGTCGATGAAGATCATATCCGCACCGGCCTGACGCAGTTCGTCGCGCAGCTCGTTCAGAGTGGCGGGGCTCGCTGGGGCCTGGATCTTGGCATATCCGATGATCATGACGTCTGTCTCACATGCTCGTTGTGGGAAGGCAGGTTAGCGCGGCTGGCGGATCAGAGAGCGCTCATCACGGCGGCATAGACACCGATGAACAACAGCGCAGTCAAAGCGCCGTGGCGATCAAGACGCTGCAACAGATATTCGGTGTAGGACGTGGTGCGCATCGCCGGAGCGGTGAGAACCTCTTCTAGTTCAGCGTAAGAAATTGGCTTGCGCAGAACAGCATCGCTGCTGAGGGAAAACCGCCCGAGGTCAAATTCGCTCGTGGAGAAGTTTGCCGAAATTGCACCCGAAACCTCTGCATTGAGGGCTTCATCCTTGATAAAGCTTGCGTCAAACGGTGCCATTGTGATGCTCCATCGGTTTGTGAATTAAAGTATTCCTAAATCTGAGACCTTCTGACAAGACAAAAGTTCACT
>CAIZGT010000120.1 GCA_903932545.1 uncultured Rhodospirillales bacterium | reverse complement strand
GTCGCAAGTCCCAATGCAACACGGCCAGCGCCCCCCAGCACCGAGTCAGCTTGCGGCGAATGCACGCGACCGCACAAGACGTCGCGCAGATGGCGTTCGAGCGGGTTGGACCGTGCGAGAGCCGGATTTCCGATCAACGACACCGCCTTTTCGATGGCGGCGATCGCGTTCGCGTTGATGGTGTATTTCGCAAGGTAGATCTCATGAGCCGGCGGCGGATTGCCGTGGTCGACCTGATCGGCAAGGCCGAACAACAGCCGATTGGTTTGCAGCAACGCGTCGATCTCTCCGACCGCTTCCTGCATGCGGGCCAAAGAAGCCAGCGGTGCGCCAAGATTGGCCGGTACGCGGGTCTTGAGGAAGGTGATGAACCAGTCCCGCCCCGCCCGCGCCACGCCGTCATAGACGGTGGCGAACATCAACGCTGCCCATGCCGGAAACACCGGATCGCGCTCCAGCCACGCGGCAGGCGGGCGGATATCAACAGCGTGGTCCTCAGGGATGCACACATTCGTCAGCACCACGTCATGGCTGCCCGATGCGCGCATGCCGAGATGGTCCCAGGTCTGCACAATCTCCAGTCCCGGCGTGCCGCGTGGAACAAGGAAGGTGCCAACGCGCGGCTCGGCCTCATCGGTCTTCGCCCAAATCGCGTTCCAAGCGAGGCCAGGCGCACCTGTGGAGAAGATTTTGTGCCCCGAAATCGACCAGCCGCCCGGCACACGGCGCGCAATGGTGGCAGGCAGGCCGCCGCGTATTGGGGTGCCGAGTTCAGGCTCCACGCGGAAACTGTTGGCCAACCCGCCTTCTTGCACAGCCGAGACCGAAACGCGTTCGCGCAGGGCGTCCGGCCAGTGTGGATTGTTGCGCAGCCCGCCATGAAACAGATATTGCTGCGCCAGAATGAGCCCGGTGGACGGCTCACCGCGCGAGATTGCGTTGACCACCCAAACCGCCAACGCCAGCCCCGCTTCATGGCCACCAAAGCGTCGTGCGGTGACGAGGCCGGTCAGACCAGCCTCGTGCAGACGCTTCAGATTGGTGTGCGGAAAGGCTGCATTGCGGTCCAATTCAGCGGCCGTTGCGGCGAACTCCTGTCCGAGTTCCGCCGCCACGCCGAGAATGCGGGCACTTTCGCCTTGAACACTCATTCCGCCGCCACCCGATGCGTCGCCACCCGCTTGGCAACCAAGGCGCGCACGCGCGGGATCAGGTCGCGACCATAATCGATGGCGTCCACCAACGGATCGAAGCCGCGAATGAGGAACTTGCGGACGCCGAGATCATAATAGTCCAGCAGCGCATCGGCGACTTGATCGGGCGTTCCGACCAAAGCCGTTGAATTGCCGCGTGCGCCTGTGAGCTCTGCAATCCCGGTCCAAAGTCGCTTGTCGTGGCGCGAGCCCTTGGCTGCCGCTTCGAGCAGGCGGCGGGAGCCTTCATTGATCGGCTCGCCCTTGCGGGTGAAGCCGGTCACATCCTGCAACGCTCGCGCCTTTGCCAGAATCGCATCCGCCTTTGCCCAGGCAGCTTCTTCGGTATCCGCCAGAATCGGGCGGAACGAGACGGAGAATTCCGGAGAGGCGCGACCGTTGCGAGCCGATGCGGTGCGCACCTTGCCGAGCAATTCGGTCACTTGCGCATGGGTCTCGCCCCACAAAGCGTAGACATCGGCATGACGCCCGGCCACTTCCACGGCGGCATCGGAGGCACCTGCGACGAAGATGTCGATGCCTTTGCCCTGGTCCGGGCGGACATGCGAGTAGCCGCGCTTCACCTGATAGAATTTGCCATCGTAATCGAATGGCTTTTCTGAACTCCATTCGGCACGAACGATGTCCAGGAACTCATTGGTGCGGGCGTAACGCTCATCCTTGTCCTGCACATTGTTGCCATCCTGCGCCAACTCGGCCGGATCTGCCCCTGTGATGACGTTGATTGAGAACCGGCCAGGATAGAGCTGGTCCAACGTGGCAAACTGCCGTGCGAGCACGGTGGGCGCCGTGAACCCCGGGCGTTGGGCGATGAACACGCCAAGTTGCTGCGTCACCGAGGCAACGTGCTGGCCAACTTGCAATGCGTCAGGTGCCCAAGAATGGAAGGCGAGCAAAACGCGGTCGAACCCGGCCAATTCATGGGCCTTCGCGACGGTCTCGATGTAATGGCGGTCCACCACTGGGCCTGATCGCGGGATGATCTCCGAAGCGTTGTGGTTGCCGACGAAGCCGATGAATTCGAATGACATGTCGTAACTCCTTGAGCGATCAAATTTACCAGGTGGCATCCAAGCCGAGCAGGCCGAGCACCTCTCGGCGCAATTCGGCCAAATGCGGGTCGCCACGATGGCGGGGATAGGGGCGGTCCACCACGATCTCCGCCTTCACGCGGGCAGGGCGGTCAGACATCACGATGATGCGGTTGGCCATGAACAGCGCCTCTTCCACGTCATGTGTCACCATCAGCACGCTGAACCCGTCGCGCTGCCACAGCGAGACGATCTCGGATTGCATGGAAAGCCGTGTGAGGCTGTCGAGCTTGCCGAGCGGTTCGTCGAGGATCAGAAGGCCGGGGCGGTTCACCAACGCCCGCGCCAAAGCCACACGCTGGGCCATGCCGCCTGAGAGTTGGTGCGGATAGGCTTTGGCGAAGGCCGTCAAACCCACCAGCGCCAAGGCGTCGTCAATCCTGGACGATTGGCTTTTCAGCAAGCCCTGCGCCTCCAAGCCCAGCGCCACGTTGTCGCGCACCGTGCGCCACGGAAACAAAGTCGGGTCTTGGAACACAACAACGCGGGATGGGTCGGGGCGCATGATGGTGTCGGCATCCCCGCGGATGCGGCCCTGGCTTGGCTGCTCCAGCCCGGCAACAAGACGCAGCAGCGTCGATTTGCCGCAGCCGGATGGGCCAAGAATGGCGACGAATTCCCCCGGCTTAACAGTCAGTCGCACATGCTCCAAGACGGGCAACGGGGTCCCGTCAAATTCGAAACGATGGGAGACGTCGTCGATGTCGATATGCAGTCCCGCTGGGTTGGCACTGGGTTGGAGGGCGGCGATGCTCACCATTTTACCAACCCCTTCTGCCAACCCAGCAGAGAGTCACGTGCGCGGAACAGCGCAGTGATCAGGCCCGAGCAGATCACGCTCATCACCGCCAGGGCGGCATACATATTGGCATAAGCGGCCCAGCCTTGAGCCCATTGCAGATACCAGCCAAGGCCCGCTTTCACGCCGAGCATTTCAGCTACCACCAGGACGGCGAAGGACGAACCGAGGCCCATGAACAGGCCCACGAACACATGCGGCATCGCGGCTGGGATCGCGACTTTGAAAATCAAGAACCGCTGCGATGCGCCCAACGTGCGCGCCACATCGTAATAGGCAGGCGACACGGCAGAGACGCCTGACCACGTCAGGATTGTGGTGGGGAAGAAGGTGGCGAGCCCAACCAAAAACACCGAGGCGCTGTGGCTCGACGGAAAGG
>CAIZGT010000119.1 GCA_903932545.1 uncultured Rhodospirillales bacterium | reverse complement strand
TGTAGAACGGTGTTGTCGCTGGCAATGTCTTGCGGTCGGACCACGCCAGTGACGAGCAATTGGCGCAGTTCGCTGTTCACCAGCATTTCCTGCCGCGCCGCGACGACAAGATTGCCGTTTGGCAGCACCTGCGTCACCACCCCCGCCAGCCGCAGGGTGACGGTGTCAGACCGCTTGATCTCGCCAGTGCCGTTGTTGGTATTGGTCGAGGTGGTTGAGACCAAGCTCGCTGCACTGGCCCCGGGGAGGATATGCGGAAGCGCCTGTTCCAGCCCGAGAAGATTGGGCAGCCCCATCGTCTCAGTGCCGGTGCGGGTTGCGGCGGTGGCATTTTTCATGTCGGCGGTGTCGGTGACGTTGACAACCACCGTCAACAGATCGCCGACCATTGCGGCCCGTTGATCCTTGAAAAAGGCGCGGCTGCCGGAACGCCATAGCGCGCCAACCGGCGGCGCGGCGGTTTGCGGTGTCGGCATCGGCATTGTCATTGGCCGATAATTTGCCTCCCGCGTTGGGTCAGAGCTTTTTGACATCTCTGGCGGCCTTCCCACCTCCGACAGCCGTTGCAGTGCCCCACAGCCGGCGAGCAGCACCGGCAACGTCACGGTGAGGCTCAATGCTTTGCGCATGATCATGATCAGGTCCCTCATCGTTGTGACATGAATGTGGTGCGTGCCGGGCGGCGCAAGACGGCACCTTGGGTGACGCGAACCTGATCGGGGCCAACAATTTGCGCCTCTACAATCGCGCCCGAGATCGGGTTGAGCACGCCAATGCGGTCACCCATCCTGCCCGCCTCGGTCGCCTCTCCTGACGCAGAGAGTGCCAATCCGGGTGCTTGCAGTTGCATTTGCACCAACGCGCCCTTTTGCACCAAAACTGGCTGGCCAAGTTCAGCGAGCGCGATGGGCTGACCGGAATTGACCGGATGCGCCAGGGCCTGCCCCACCACCTGCTCCAGCGCATGTGCTGTCTCGGCCGCCCGCGGCGAGGTTGGAACGCGACGGATGGCAACATCAGCTGCCGTCAGCGCCATCCCAGCCGCGAGTTTGCGGGTGGCGATCACAGTGTCGGTCATATTCTGCAACTGTCCGGCGAGATGCAGCATCTGGCGCGGTTCGCCGGCCACTTCGACGGCAATGCCCGCGGTGAAATGGCCGGTGTTGGGGGTGATATCGAGTTGCTCCACCGATAGAGCCGCGCGCGCCTCGGGCGGGATCATTGGTGCCGCGAAGGCGCTGAGCGCAATCTCTGCATCGCCAGACGCCCCGCCTTGGCGCAGCCCTTCACGCAACGCGGCGATGATGTCGTCACGCGACACCGAGCGGCCCGGACGGTCGATCACCACCCGCTCACCGCCGGCACTCGGCCGCCATGCCACGCCGAATTGCCGTGCGATCGCTGCCGCCTGCGCTGCCTCCACCACGATCCGCCCGCCCGGTGTCGGGCCGGGGCCGAGCACACGCTCGCCGACCGGCCCCGCCTCGTCGAACAGATCGGCCACCCGCACCTCGGGTTGGTGCAGTGTGGTGGCATTGCGCAAAGTGGCGGCTTCGGTTGGCGCGATGCAGATCGAAGCCACGATAAAAAGGATGTTTCGCATCGCCGTCCTCAGCGCAGATTGGTGAGCGTGGACATCATCTCATTGCCCGCCGTGATCACTTTGGAGTTCATCTCATAAGCACGCTGGGCGGTGATGAGGTTGGTGATCTCACTGACCACGTTCACGTTCGAGGTTTCGACAAACCCCTGCATCGTGGTGCCGAACCCAGGCGCGCCAGGGGTTCCGGTGACCGCGTTGCCCGAGGCTGCGCTGGCGAGGAACAGGTTAGAGCCTTGCGCATCCAACCCGGCATCATTGGGAAAACTCGCCAATTGAAGCGTGCCGAGCAGCGACGGTGCGGTTTGGCCCGAGATCGTCGCCTGCACCTCACCGGATGAATTGATCGCAACTGAGGTGGCATTTGTCGGCACCGTGATGCCGGGCTGCACCACATAGCCATCAGCGGTAACAATTTCCCCCGCAGGTGAGAGGCTGAACGTCCCGTCGCGGGTATAGGCGGTGTCGCCAGAGGGCAATGTTACCTGGAAATAGCCGTTGCCCTGAATTGCCAGATCAAGGCTATTGGAGGTTTGTTGCAGATTGCCCTGCGCGTTGATCCGATAGATCGCCGCTGTTTTCACTCCCAGCCCCACCTGTGCGCCTGATGGCACAATCGAGCCAGTGTCAGACGAGTTCGAGCCGACGCGGCGCAGATTTTGGTAAATCAGATCCTGAAACTCCGCCCGGCTGCGCTTGAAGCCGGTGGTGGTGAGGTTGGCGATGTTGTTGGAGATCACCTCCAC
>CAIZGT010000118.1 GCA_903932545.1 uncultured Rhodospirillales bacterium | reverse complement strand
CGGTGCCGCGCTGGCGTCTGGCATCGTGCTCGGCCCGGCGGTGATGCCGAGTTCAGGCCGCGTGCCAACGCGGGTGCTGGCCGATGATCCGGATGTTGAGCTCAAGCGCCTCAACACCGCCTGGGAGAACATGCAGCGCGGCATCGAGCAGTTGATCAGCGACCATATGCCGCGCAGCTCCGGCAAAAAAGCCGCCGATGCCAACGCCTCACGCGAGATACTCGACGCCTATCGCCTCGTCGCGGGTGATGCGGGGTGGATCAAGCGGGTGGCCGAGGTGATCCGGTCCGGCCTATGCGCCGAAGCCGCCGTCTCGCGCGTGGCGGGCGAGTTGCGCGACCGGATGCGGCGGATCAGCGATCCCTACCTGCGCGAACGTCTGGCCGATCTGGAGGATATGGCCGGGCGCTTGCTGGCAAGTCTAGACGGTGGTGGTGCGCACGAAGCAGCCCCCGGCGAGATCTTGCTGGCGCGACGCCTTGGCCCAGCAGAACTACTCGATTGGCACGCGCGCGGCATTGCCGGCGTGGTGATCGAGGAAGGCAGCCCGTCCGGCCATGCCGCCATTCTGGCCCGCGCGCTCGGCTTGGTTGCGATCGGCGGCGCGCGTGGCGTGGTTGACTCAGCGATGCCGGGCGATGAGGTGGTGATTGATGCCGATGACGGACATGTATTTCTGCGCCCAGCGCAAGAACTCAAAATTGGCTATCTGCACGCAATCACTGCCCGCTCGGTGCGTCAGGCAGGTTTCGCCTCACTGCGCGATAAACCTGCGATCACCCGTGATGGCACGCGGGTGCAACTGATGCTCAATGTCGGCCTTGCGATGGAGTTGGGCCAAATCGCCACCACCGGCGCAGACGGAATCGGGCTGTTTCGCACCGAGATCGCAATGCTGGCCAAGGGCGCCGTGGTGGATACGCCCGAACAGGCTGCCGTCTATGCCAAGGTGATAGACATGGCGGGCAGCCGCCCGGTGCTGTTCCGAACCCTCGACCTCGGCGGTGACAAGCTGCTGCCCGGCGCGCCGCAGCCGGAGGAGGAAAACCCGGCGATGGGCTGGCGCTCGCTGCGCATCGGCCTTGATCGTCCTGCTTTGCTGCGCCGTCAGTTGCGCGCCCTGTTGTTGGCGGCCAGCGGCCGACCGCTCTCGATTATGTTCCCAATGGTGGCAACAGTGGCGGAATTTCGTGCCGCCAAAGCTCTCCTTATGGCGGAGGTGGCGCGGGTGCGGCCAATGCCCGCCGAATTGCGCGTCGGCACCATGCTCGAAATTCCGGCACTGATGTGGCAATTGCCCGCCCTGCTGCGGGAGGTGGATTTCGTCTCGGTCGGCACCAACGATCTGCTGCAATTCCTGTTCGCCGCAGATCGCGGTACACCGATGCTGGCCGGGCGTTACGACATGCTCTCGCCGCCGGTGCTCGACCTGCTCGACGAATTGCAGGGCAAATGCAGCGCTGCGAACGTGCCGCTTTCCGTATGCGGCGAAAGCGCCTCGCGCCCGCTGGAAGCGATGGTGATTGTCGGTCTGGGCATTCATTCGCTGTCAATGCCCGCCACCAGCTTGTTGCCGCTCAAGGCAATGTTCGCCGACCTCGATCTACCCGCCCTGCGTGCCTACCTCGCAGCTTTGCGTCGCAATTCGGGCGGGGTGGCGAGCTTGCGCGAGCCGATAGCAGCGTGGGCGAAAGAGCACGGCCTTAAATTCTGATACTGCCCGCTAAACCGGCAGCAAAATCCGCGCCCGCAGTCCGCCGCTCGGGCTGTCTTCCAACATGATCTCGCCGCCATGCGCGCGCACGATATCGCGGGCGATGGTCAATCCCAGCCCGGTGCCGCCGCCTGCGCCAGAGGTGAACGCGCGAAACACGGTCTCGCGCTGCGCCAGTGGGATGCCGGGACCGTCATCATCCACCAGGATTTCCACGTTGCGTGGCCCGGCGTGCTGCACTTTGAGGCTGACATGGCGGGCGTGGCGGCGCGCATTGTCCACCAAATTGGTAATCGCGCGTCGCATCGCATCCTGTCGCAACCAGATCACCATATCGTCTGGTGGGTCGAGCGCGATATCCGCCCCAGCCCGTCTTGCGTTGTTGGCCACGTCTTCCAGCACCGATGACAGGTCGGTAGGCTGCGCCTGCTCGGTGCCTTCGCCGCGCGCAAAAGCCAGATAGCCTTCGATCATGCGGTCCATCTCGGCGATATCAGCCTCCATCTCTGCTGCGTCCTGCGCCAGATCAGGATGTGACTCGATCAACGCCACCGCCAGACGCAGCCGGGTGAGGGGGGTGCGCAGATCATGCGATACCCCGGCCAACATCGCGGTGCGTTGCGCCAGGAATCGGCGTACGCGCTCTTGCATGCGGTTGAACGCCACCGCCGCTTGCCGGATTTCAATCGCCCCTTCTGGTTTGATCGGCCCACGATCGCGCCCCAACCCGAACGCCTCCGCCCCATCGCCCAGCCGCCGCAATGCGCGGACCTGATTGCGCATAAACAGCGCGGCGATGGCAAACAGCAGCACGGCGGAGCCAACGAGCCAGATCACGAACAGATAAACCGTGTTGATATACAGGCGCTTGCGCGGTGCCATCGTCTCCAGCACACCGCCTTGCATCTGCACGCGGATCACCACGTCATTGGGCTGGGTTTGCCAATCCACTTCAAACGGACGATGCACCTGTTCGTTCATCGCATTGTTGAGGCTGCGGGTGATCGCGAAAAAGCCGGGAATGTTTTCGCCGGTCAGCGGCACATCGGGCAGAAATTGCATGTGCAACTGGAAATGTTCAGTCGCAGTGGCCAGCGCCCAAACTCGATCAGACGGGTTGGGAAAGCGTTCCAGCGTTTCCACCGTCTGCGCAATCTCGCCCGCAATTGCGGCCGCGAGGCGGCGCGAGACGATCACCTGATTGCTGCCGTAGAAAATCTGCAACGCCACCAACTGCACCACCACCAGTGGGATCAGCATGATCAGCAGCGAGCGCCCCAGCAGCGATTGCGGCAGATAGCGTTTCAGGCCACGCAAGGGTGCGGGCAGGCGCACGCGCACAATCAGGTGCCGGGTTTGAGCACATAGCCGCGCCCGCGCACGGTGTGCAAAAATCTTGGGTCACGCGGGTCTTGCTCAATCTTGCGGCGCAGGCGGGTCATCTGCACGTCAATCGCGCGCTCGCTTGATTCGTCAGTGCCAAGGGCTGAGGCAATTTCGTCGCGTGACAGCACTTCATGCGCGCGCGCCGCCATCGTGGTCAGCAACGCCGCCTCACCGCCGGTCAGCCGGATTGAGCCCGCCGGGCCGCGCAATTCTCCGCGTGCGGCATCGAACACCAACGGGCCAAGCTGCACCGGACCTGTGGGAATTTCGATCGCATGCGCCACCGGCACCGCCCGGCGCAGCATGGCGCGAATGCGCAACACCAATTCACGCGGATCGAACGGCTTTGGCAAATAATCATCTGCACCTGCCTCAAAGCCCGCGATCCGATCCTCTGGATCGCCCGCCGCGGTGAGGAGGATGATCGGGATGGTGGGTTGTTCGGCTTTGAGCGACTGGGTGAGAGACAGGCCCGATTCGCCCGGCATCATCACGTCAAGCACGATCAACTCAGGCTGCAAAAACCGCAGCCGATCGCGCGCCTGTTCCGCTGAATCGGCAGTGGTCACCCGAAACCCGTTATCGGCCAGGAACCGCTGCAGCAGGCTGCGCAGACGGCTGTCGTCATCCACCACCAGAATGAGGGATTCTTCGGTCATCACTTCAGCCTTTACGCCTGCGTGCCGCATCATCCGCACCATCGATATAGGCGCGGGCCTGCTCATCCATGATCCCGCGCATCACGCGACGGAAGCCTTCCACCGAGCCACTGCCCGCCTCACGATAGGCAGTGGCGAGGCGCTCGCGTTGCTGCTCGAATAAGCGCCGCTCCAATGCCTGACCCTGATCGGTGAGGGTGAGCAGGCGCTGGCGGCGATCCGCCCGCCCAGTGGTTTGTGCAACGTAGCCGTCTTCCACCAACTGGCTCAGCACGCGCGCGAGGCTCTGCTTGGTAATGCGCAGCAAGCCGAGCAGGTCGGTTACGGCGATGCCGGGGTTGCGGCCAATGAAATGCAAAGCGCGGTGATGCGCGCGGCCCAAGCCCAACTCGGTGAGGATCATGTCGGCTGCTGCGGTGAAGTCGCGATAGGCAAAGAACAGCAAATCCTGCGCGGAGCGGATCTCATCTTCGCGCAAAAACAGGAGGTTGGTGCCCGCTGATTGCTGACCCAGTGGCGAGGTCGCCATCATCGCGACATTCGGCTTGATCGGTGCGCGGGCGTCGCTCATCCTGCGCGCTCCTGCTTGGCTGGCATATTTGGCACACCCCCGAATTGCGTCAGCATCGTTGACGCATCTTTGCACCTATTATAGTGCTGGTCAAACATCAGCAATATAATTGCGGGAAAATTGGGCTGCGGCGTTCGTTCCTTACGACGCCTGTGGCGAATCTGGGGCAATTCATCTCTCTTCACGTGGATGATTTATGGTGCTTTCGCCCCACATAAACATCGACGTCGTAACCGAGGAAACCAACCGCCATGCGCAGCACCATTATCGCCTATGTTGTCACCGCCATCGTGTTCTTCGGGATGGATTTCGCATGGCTGAGCTTTGCCAATGGGGCGGTCTATAAGCCGCGGATTGGGGCGTTGCTGCTGGAGTCGCCCAATCTGCCAATCGCTGCAGGATTTTATCTGCTTTACGTGATCGGCGTCCTCGCCTTCGCCGTGTTCCCAGCCTTGGCACAGGGTGACTGGACGCGCGCGGCCTGGGGCGGCGCACTGCTCGGGCTGGTGGCTTATGGCACGTATGATGTCACCAACCTTGCAACGCTGGTTGGCTGGTCTGCGGCGGTGTCGTTGATTGATATGGCGTGGGGCACATTCGCCACCGGCACGGCGGCGACAGCGGCGTATT
>CAIZGT010000117.1 GCA_903932545.1 uncultured Rhodospirillales bacterium | reverse complement strand
GCGCTTGGCTCCATAGCGGCTGCGGGCCACCGAACATCGCTCCACCATCGCCGGTCACCGAGACCACCGGATGATCCGGCTGCGCCAATTTGGCGCCGAATGAGGCCGCCTGTGCCCATCCGAGGATATTCGGCCCAGTTGAGATGTATTTCTTGCCTGTGCCGCCAAAGCTCAGGAACGGGTCCATGTTGCGCCCGGAATCGCATTCGGTAACAAAGATGGTGGAAGGGTCCAGCCCCACTTCCAACTCACTGCCAAGCCGTTCCATTGTGATCGTGCTTGCGTTGCCAATGTCCTTCATGATGGTCTGACGCATCTTGGCCAGTCCGGCGGTGTAGTCGGCAACCCGAGCCGCCCGCTGATCGGCAATCGTCTTGATCCGCGCTGCTGTCGCCAGGCTTTTCACCGCTGCGACGATGTCGGCGAGTCCGAGCTTCAGGTTGGAGACCACCGGCAAATCAATCGGCCAAGCCCGCGCCAGCGCCGTCGGATCTGAGCGCATCGAGATCGAGGTTGCGCCCTTATATGGACGCTCGCTCATCTGATCGCCGACGATGAAATGCACGTCCACTTCGCCGGGGAAACCCATCTGGCGCTGGTAGGAGCCGATGAACAGCTTGTCTTGCGTTGGGAACGGCCGTGACCAACTTGCCAACGCACTGCCCCAGCATGTCGTAACCGGCAGGCCGAGCAGCGTAGCGAGTTCGTAGAGCTCCGCTTCGGCTTGCGAGGTGGTCACCTCGTCACCCACCGACATCAGCGGGTTCTTTGCCTCAATCAGCATCCGCGCGATGGTTTCCACATCCTTCGCGTCCGGGCGGATTTTCAGCGCCACGTTCATTTGCTGGCCACTGACGATATCGGCGGTGATAGTGGCACGCAAAAAATCGTCGGGAATGGAGAGGAACACCGGCCCCGACGGCGTGGTGGCCGCGAATTTCATCGCGCGGCGCACCACATCGGGAATGCCTTGCGCATTCTCAGCGAGCCACAGCCATTTGGTGATGGGGGCGACCATCGATTCCTGATGGTCAAAATCCTGCGGCCCATCGCGCCCGCTGAGTTCCGTCCCGAACGCCGCCACTGTCAGCAGCACCGGAATCCGGTCTTTCCAGGAATTGACGAGTTGCGTCAGCCCGTTGGGTAGGCCGACATTGGCGATATGCGCCACGCCGATCTTGCCCGAGAGCCGCGCATAGCCATCCGCCATGGCCACCACGGCACCCTCATGCACCCCCTTGATCAACTGGATTTCGGGAATATCGACGGCAGCATCATAGAATGGCGCGTCGCCGGTGGAGGGGTTGAAGAACACATATTCAACGCCCGCAGCCTTAAGCTGCTGCATGTAGAGCATGCCGCCATTGCCGGTCATCGGGCGGCTTGTGATGCCCGGCGTTGCCGCTTCGGCAGGGGTGAAGCTCTCGACAAAGGTCTTGGCGACCGCCGCTGTCATCCCCGCTTTACCCAAGCCGCGCATCAGGCTGCGACGTGAGATCCCGTTATCCAGATATCGTTTGACCAACTCTTTCATGGTCCGCTCCCCCTGCCTCGTTGGGCAATTTATCGGAGGATAAGGGGGGAGTGGTTTTCAGTGCAAGTGTAGGGCGGGAGCATCCCGCCGGTCGCGCCCGTGCGCAGCGTCGGCGGGTTGCACCCGCCCTACGACCTATGCGGCAAACACCTTCGCAATCGCCGCCTTTGCCTCATCCTGAATCTGCGTCAGGTGCGCCTTACTGATGAAGCTCTCGGCATAAATCTTATATACGTCCTCCGTCCCTGAAGGCCGCGCGGCGAACCAGCCGTTCTTCGTCGAAACCTTCAACCCACCAAATCCGGCTTTGTTGCCCGGTGCCACGGTGTCCATCGCGGTGATCGTTTCACCCCCCAATTCGGTGAGCGGCACTTGCTCTGGCGACAGCGATTTCAGCTTCGATTTCTGGCTCGCATTCGCCGGGGCATCGATGCGCGCGTAAAACGGCGCGCCCAACTCGGCGGTCAGCCCCGCATAGATCTCACCCGGATCCCGCCCGGTCTTCGCCGTCATCTCCGCCGCGAGTAGCCCCATAATCGGGCCGTCCTTATCCGTCGTCCAAACCGAGCCATCGCGGCGCAGGAACGCCCCGCCCGCGCTTTCCTCACCCACAAAGCCGAGCGAGCCATCCGTCAGCCCGTCAACGAACCATTTGAAGCCCACCGGCACTTCATACAGCGACCGCCCAATCTTGGCGGCAAGGCGGTCGATGATCGACGAACTCACCATCGTCTTGCCAATGCCAGTTGTGGCAGACCAGCCGGGGCGGTTGCCGAACAAATAGGAGATCGAGGCGGCGAGGTAGTGGTTCGGGTCCATCAACCCCACCGATTTCGTCACAATGCCGTGGCGATCCGCATCGGTGTC